>NZ_JBFBIV010000022.1:0-115634 GCF_040702025.1 Streptomyces sp. NPDC088194
TCGACTCGATCGTCGCCGACGGGTGCGTGCGTACGCCGCTGGTGGAGGCCGCGTTCCGTACGGTCCCCCGCCACCGCTACGCGCCCGAAGTCCCCCTGGAGACCGCGTACGACGCCAACCTGGCCGTGGTGACCCGCCGGGACGGCGACGGGCGGGCGATCAGTTCCGTCAGCGCGGCCTGGCTGCACGCCGACATGATCGAGAACGCCCGGCTCGCACCCGGCATGCGGGTCCTCGAGATCGGCTCCGGCGGCTACAAGGCGTCCCTGCTCGCGGAGATCGTCGGCCCCACGGGGACGGTCGTCAGCCTCGACATCGACCCGTACGTCATCCGCCGCGCGCGCCGGTTCACCGACGAGGCGGGCTACGGCCGGGTGCGACTCGTCCTCGGCGACGGCGCGCTCGGCGCACCGGAGCACCACGTGCCGCGAACCGGCTTCGACGCGATCTTCCTCACCCACAACTGCTGGGACCTAGCGCCCGCGTGGACCGCTCAACTCGCCCAGGGCGGACACCTGGTCGTCCCGCTCGAAGTCGGCGGCTACACCCGGGCGATCGCCTTCCAACGGCAAGGCGACACGCTGGTCGCCCAGGGCTTCACGGTCTGCGGCTTCGTACGCGACCAGGGCATCGGCGGCCGGCGGACACCCGTCGTACAACTGGTCGGCGGAAAGGCACAGTTGCGGTTCGAGGACGGCGAACCCGCCGACACCGCCCGGCTGGACGCGGCCTTGACGATGCCGCGCCTGGACACGCCGACCGGGGTCACCATCGAGTCCGGCGTCCCCTTCGCCACGCTTCAGCTCTTCCTCGCCACCACCGTGCGGGGGTTCTGCCGGCTGTCCCTCACCCGAGGCCCCGACGATCCCGACACCGCGCACCTCGAACTGCCGAGCGGCGCCGACGCCGCCGCGGTCACGCAAGGCCACTCCCTCGCGTATCTGACCCACGTCAAGATCCGCGAGGCGGACCAGGAACCGACCCAGGAGCCGACCCATGAGCCTCCTCAGGAGGCGCAGCCTGTATGGGAGTTCGTCGTCCACGCCTTCGGCCCCCGCGCCCGCGCCCTGTCCGACCTGCTGGCGGACCGGGTGCGTGCGTGGGACCGCGACGTACGGTACGGCGCCGGCCCCCGTCTGACCGTCCACCCCGCCGACACCCCCGACGCCGAACTGCCCACCGGACACGTGCTGCGCAAGCCGCGGAGCTGCCTGGTCTTCGACTGGGCACCACGCCGCCCCTGACCGCCTGCCCGTGGAAGGCGCTACCCCTGCGCCGTGGACGAGGCGAGCCCGGACGCGATCACCCGTGCCGCCCGGCGAGGGCGGCTTCCTGACCTGGGTGCGGGACCGGCATACGGGCCAAGATCGGGTAGTGGGGCGTTCGGCGCTGTGGCAGGTCTGGGGGTTGGCCCGAGCGGGCATGGGGCGCCCTCGCGGGATTCGGGGATCGGTTCCCAACTGGCCCCCGAGCCTGGGGTTATGGCAGTTCGACGTCGTGGCCGCCCGCGGCTTCGATCAGCCAGAGCAGGGCCTGGCGCCCACCGTAGGGCTGGCCGTCGGTGCCGAAGCGGACCCACCCGGTGGTGTGCCCCCTGGCTCCGCCGTCCCACCAGCGCCAGGTGCGGCTGCCGGCCATGCCGTCGGGGTCGAAGAGGTTGATCCAGTCCAGGAGCCGCCAGTCGGCGACCGCGTCCGTCTGTGGTGCGGTCGCGCGCTGCTGCCTGCTCAGGCCGCGCGACCGGGCGAGCCGAGCGGGCGTGGAGCCCCGGCGGGCGGGGGCCTCGGGCGCGCAGCGCCGTAGGAACCAGGTCGGCAGGATCTCCGACCACTGCTCCTCGGTGGGCCATGCGTCGGCCGAACCGGCCGCGTACGGGAGGACGGCGAGCAGGACCTCGCGGATCAGGGCGACGGTTGCGTGGGGGTCTTCCGCGGCGAAGGTGGCTTCCGCGGCCAGGAGTGGGTTCCTGGTGTCGGGGTGCGGGCCGTACCGGACTCTGAGCAGTTCCGTTGCGGGGGAACCGGGTTCGAGCTGTTCGTGGAGGAGTTGACGGGTCCGGTGGGGGAGGACCGGGGCGGCGGTCTCGGTCAGCGCGAGCAGTTCGCGCCGCTCGTCGGCCGTCGGGTCGAAGGCGGGGACGACGTCGGTCCTGGCGTGCCAGGGAGACGAGTGGAGGTGGCGGATCAGCGCGGCGGCCGTATCGGCGGCCCACCGGGCGAGCCGGGGGTCCGGGTCGGTGGCGATGCGGAGGTTCGTGCGGAGCCGCTGAAGTGCGTCGGGCTCGTCGAGGAGGCGGTATCCGGCGCGTCGGACGGCCGCGCGATCACGGTCGGACAGAAGCAACTCCGTCAGGCCGGAAGGGAGTTGGTCGAGGCGGGTACGGAGGGCTGTGGTGGCCTCGCGGATCACTTTCGCGGACGGGTCGCGCAGCAGCGGGACGGTGCGCTCGACGGGGACCGCGTCGAGCGCGCGAAGACCACGAACGGCTGCGGCGCGTACGGGCGCGTGGTGGTGGCCGAGCAAGGGAGCCAGCAGGTCGGCGTCCTCTTTGCGGCCGGTCTCGGCGAGGCCGGCGATCGCCCCCGGCGTGGGTGTGCGAACCGCGGTTCGGTACCAGCCGACCGCGTCCGTGCCCGTACGGCGGGCGGCGTCACGTGCGACGGCGCGGACGAGCACCGACGTGTCGCCGAGGTACGGGGTGACCTCTGTCGCGAGCCCCTTTCTGAGAAGCCCGGTGAGCGCCAGGACACGGACGTCCTGATGCACGCTCGCCGCCAGTTGCCGCAGCAGGTTGGTCTGTTCGGTCCATACGGCTTCGCGTACGGCTGCTTCCGCCGCCTGCCCCCGGCACTGGCGGTCACTGTCCTGCTTGGTGATCGCGACCAGCGTTCTGAGCGGGAGCCGACGGCTCGCGAGTGCCGTTTGCAGGGCGAACCGGCGCAGCCGCCTGTCCGGCGAGGCGAGGAGCGGCTCGAAGAGAGCGGTCCCGGGCGAGGACAATAACGCGCTCACCAGCTGCCGCCGCGCGAAGCCTCCCCGCTCGCGCCGGACGATCAGGAGGGTGAGCGGTGCGGCGGCGGGCACCAGCGACTTGGGATGTTCGTGCAGGAGCACCGCCAGCGCGGCGCGGGCGCGATCCCGTACCGGCCCCGCCCAGTCGGCGGTCCGCAGGACGAGGAACGGTGCCAGACCCACGGGGGGTTGGGGCTTCCTCAACAGCAAGTGCGTTCTGCGCACCGCGCGTTCGCGTATCCGCCCGTCCGGATGGCAGGAAGCCAGGGCGATGCCCAGCGGGGTCGTGTCCGCAGCGAGGGCGGACGGGTCCACCTCTGTGCGGCCGCCCCGGGGCCCGCGCCGGAAGCTGTACTCGGATGTCCGGCGGACGGCCTCGTCAAGACGCAGCACCACACGCGGCTGATCGGTGAGCAGGAGCAGCGCCGTGGCCCCCTCGCCGGCGGTGTCCATGCCGCGCAGCGCGGCGACGAGCTTGTCGTCGGACTCCGGACCGTTCACGGCCGCAGGCGCCAGCGCGGCCTCGAACGCCGCAAAGGCCGCGGATATGGGGTGCGCCGCCTGCTGAGGCTCGGGAGTCCTGGACATGGAGCCATCGTGCCGGACGAGCCGTCCCAAGGCTTCGGCGTTTTCCACGCCCACGATCGGCCGCCACGATCCGCGCCCACGATCGGCCGCCACGATCCGCGCCCACGATCGGCCGCCACGATCCGCGCCCACGATCGGCCGCCACGATCGGCCGGACCGCCGACCGCCGCTCGCCCCCGCTCCATCCGCCCGCCCCCGCGACCGGGGCCGTCCACCGCTCACCGCTGGCCGCTTCGTCCGCTTCCGGTGAGACGTTGAGCCGCATCGGGCCACGGGAGCGGTTCCTGAGCGTCCTCAGCCATCATGACCTCCTCCTCCCACCAGCCGGTTCCGTCCAGCCAAGAAGTCAGCCACCGAGTGAGGGAGGGCGAGTCCTGAAACCAGGCGTCGGCCCAGTTGTCGGTCACGGCATTCGGCTCGAAGAGCAGGACGGGGGCCTCGGGTCGTGTGCAGTCAACTGCGGCGGACATGCCGCAGCCCCAGTCCAGGATCGGCAGGACGCCGCGAGGCCAGTACTCAGAAGTGGTCGTGCGGAGAGGCCCGTACTCGGCGACTGCGGTCCGCCCCTGGCCCGTCAGCGGAAACAGGAGGTACTCGGGCCCGAAGCCGCCATTGGCGACATGGCGGTACAACCCGCTCAAGACCGGTGGCAGGGAGAAACCGAGAGCGGACTCGGCCTGCGCAATGTCCTGTTCACTGACGCACGGTGGAAGGTCCGCGGATTGCTGCTCGGCTCTGCTGCGTACACGCGCGAGGAGCGACAGGTACTCGGTCACGCTGCCCCTTTCGAGGTGAGTCGTATGGCGAGGATCTCTGCGGAGTCGAGGGCGGAGCGGTGGAACTCCCGCACGGGGGAGTGCCGCAATTGAGCTCACTGCATCGGAAGTTGGTCCGGAGAAGCGGTAGGAGTCCGTTTGCCGCACTGCCGAACCTAGCGGCGGGCACTGACGACGACCGGAACACACAGGTCGGGGCGACGACCAACCGGAGCATCCACTGGCGCTACCGGGTCACGGACCCCAACGGGACCGCCCCCGGCAGGGCCTGAGCAGGATCGAGCTCCGTCCGGCGGCGAATGTCCTCGACGAGGGTCTGTGGAGAGGCTTCGCGAACGACGTGGAGAGGCGCACAGAGGCAGTGGCCCGCTGCCGGAGGGGGCGCGTCCGGCAGCGGGGCCAGAGGGTCGTGCCTTACTTCCGGATGCGGATGGCTCCTGCCAAGGAACCGGCACGGATCAGGGCAATGCCCGTTTCCTGGTGGCCGGTCAGGGAGAGGACCGCACCGGTGGTGCAGAGGGCCGCGGACCACCCGACCGTGGTCCAGGCCAGGGTGCTCTGTGCACGTGTGCGGTCCGGGGAGCCCTGTTCCGGCGCGTCCGGCGCGTCCGGCGCGTGCGGCTCGCTCGGAGCGGCTTCGCGGGACTGCGGGTCATTCGCATGGGTGTCGTGGGTGTCATGGGCGTCAGTGGTGCTCATGGCTAGTCCTTGGTGTCGTGCATGCCGGGGGACGGCATGCGGTGGATTCGGGTGAGCGGACTCTGGAGGAGTCGGGGGTTAGCGGCGCAAGTCCCCTGGCGGGGCGGGTGACGCCCACCCAGGCGTCGAGGGAAGCCGCAAGGAGGGAAGGGCGTCGCTGCGCGTTCTCCCGAGGCCGGGGAGTCGCTGTGTGACTCCGTGAGGATGTCTGCTGCGCCCCGCCGGTTCGGGGCTGCTGACCTGCGTCTTTGCGAGCCACCCGGCTTGCGCCGGTTGCGCGGTGCTGCCCCGAGCAGGGTTTCAGTACGGCCGGGAGCAGTTCGACCTTCACCGGTGCGCATGCTGCCCAACCGACGCCCTATGCGCGCAAGTCCGCCGCTTGACGTCCCTGGAGCACCAGGAGCAAGCCGTGCAACCGGAGCGACCAGCGAGTTTGTCGGGCCCGTCCATCGCCGGCCACGACATCGGTCAGCCGGCGGTCCGGACGCGGAGCGGACCTCCTCCACCAGAAGCTCGCACCGTCGGTGCGCTGTGCACACCGCGGCGTCGTCCCGTGTCCGAATGACCGGATATCGGCCCATCGGCGCAGAGGCAATGGCAGCATGGGAGCCGATCGACACACCTTGGGGAGAGGCGCGCGTGCACGCTCAGGAGACCACGTTCAACGACCTCGTCCAGGGCGAGAAGCAGTACCAAGTGCCCCTGTACCAGCGGACGTACAGCTGGGAGCGTGAGCAGCTGCAACAGCTTTGGGACGACGTACAGGAATTGGTCGAGGACCAGTTGGGGAACCGCGCTCCCGCGGCGCACTTCCTCGGCTCCGTCGTGTTGGCGCCCGGCCGGATCACCGCGGGTGGGATGCAGCGCTGGCTCGTCGTCGACGGGCAGCAGCGCCTGACCACCCTCATGCTCGCCTTCACCGCGTTGCGCGACCGGCACCGCGCACGGGGAGCGGAGCAGAAGGCCGACCGCATCCACGACCTCGTCCTCGTCAACAAGTACCGCAGCGGTGACGACCATTACCGGTTGCTGCCGACCCAGGCGGACCGCGACGCGTTCATCGCCTGCATCGAGACGTCGCCCAAGGCGGGTGGCCCCGGAAACGTGGGTGCCGCCTACCGCTTCTTCCTGTCGGCGTTGACCGAGGGGGAGGAGAGCGGGGGTGAGGCGTGGACGGACACGGTGGAGTTCGTCCTCAGCGGTCTGCTGTCGATCGTCGAGATCACCGCGGCTGAGGGCGACAACGTCTACCGGATCTTCGAGTCGATCAACAACACCGGTGTCGGGTTGAGCCAGAGCGACCTGCTGCGCAACTACCTCTTCATGTGCCTTCCGACCCGCGGGGAGCGGGTCTACCGCAACCGCTGGCTGCCGATGCAGGAGCTTCTCGGCCCGGACAACCTCGAACTCCTGGTGTGGCTCGACCTGGTCGTGGCCGGCAACAGCCGGGCCAAGCAGAGCGACATCTACCGCGACCAGAAGCGGCGCCTGGAACCCATCAGCACCGACGAGGCCGCGCTGGAGAACGAGATCACGGCTCTCGCAGCGCGTGCCGAACGCCTCGTGCGCATTCTGCGGCCGGAGTTGGAACCGGACCCTGATCTCCGGGAGGTCCTGGAGCGGATGTCCCGCTGGGGCGGCCAGACGCACTACCCCTTGGCGCTCATGCTCCTCGACCGGGTGGACGCCGGCCAGACCACCGGACACCAGGCCGCTCGGGCGCTCGCCTATGCCGAGAGCTACATGGTGCGGCGGCTGCTGGCCGGCTACTCGACCATGGGCAGCAACCGCGTGTTCATGGAGATCCCCAAGGAGTTGGAGAAGGACGACGACCCCGCGGAGGCGGTGCGCCGCTTCCTGTCCAAGAACCAGGTGGGCGCCCGCGTCTGGCCCGACGACGACGCCGTCCGCGAGGCCATCCGCACCCGGCCCTTCTACAAGGCCGGCCGCGGCAACCAGCGCTTCCAGGTGCTGCGCAGGCTGGAGGACAGCTACGGGAGCAGCGAACCGGTCGACTACGCCAAGGCCCACCTCACCGTGGAGCACGTCCTCCCGCAGACCCCCGCTCATCAGTGGCTGGACCTGCTCGCGGAGGAGACCGAGGACGGTCAGACCCCGGAGGAGCTGCACGCCTCGCTCGTCCACACGCTGGGCAACCTGACGCTGTCGGCCGACAACGCGAAGCTGTCCAACCACCCCTTCCGCCGTAAGCAGGAGATCCTGGACTCCAGCGCCCTGCGCATGAACCAGGCCATTGCCGGCCAGGAACGGTGGGGCCGAGCCGAGGTGCTGGCCCGCGCCGACGAACTCGCCGAGCGGGCGGTGCGGTTGTGGCCGGGCCCGATCTCCGGGACGATCCCGGCCGACGACGAGTGGTCCGGCTGGAAGGAGTTGCGCGCCACGCTCCTCGCCATGCCCGCCGGCACCTGGACCACGTACGGCGATGTCGCGGCGCTCATCGGTACCCACGCGGTCCCGGTCGGCCAGCACTTGGCCACCAAGGCCGGGCTGCACGGTGCCTACCGGGTGCTGACGGCGGACGGCCGCGTCTCGGCGGGCTTCCGATGGCCGGACGGCGAGGAATCCGGAGACGCGCGGACCCGCCTGGAAGCAGAAGGCGTTCCCTTCGACGAAGCCGGCCGGGCCCGACGCTCCCATCGGTTGACCACGGCCGATCTCGCAGCCCTGACGGGCAGGGAGCACGACGAGGAGGCAGAGCTCTCCAGTCCCGAGGACGACGCCGGGCGTCAGTCGGAGGCGGCCCGGTTCGAAACCCAACTCCGCGACAACCAGACCGCGCAGACCGCCGACGGAGTCCTGCACGCGCTGCGCTTCTGGGAGCGGCAGGGCGGTCACCTCGCCTACGGCCGTGCGAACGAGACGAGTTGCTTCCCCACGGCCCGGCTCGCCGGCACACCCACTATCCGTACGACGTGGCCGCTGGGGATCTACCCGGTGTCCGGCACGGTCGAGGTCGTCTTCCAGTACCTGAAGCGCCGCCCGCCCTTCGACGACGAACCCCTCCGGCGCGAGCTGCTCGACCGCCTCAACTCCATCGACGGCATCGGCCTGGCCGAAGCCAAGCTGGACCTGCGCCCGTCCTTCCCTCTGGAGGTCTTCGCCGAGCACAGCGATGAACTCTGCGCGGTGCTGGAGTGGTTCTCGCACACGGTCGCGCAGGCCAACCGCCGACACGTGACCGCGGAGGGCGCGGACTCCCTCTGACCCCTGCATCAATCGGCACGCGTGGGCGACGCTGCTCCAGGTCCCACGCGTGCCGGTGCCCGTCGAGGAAGGTCAAACCAGTCGCGCCGCGCGCTCGCCTTGGGCGAGGCGTCCGCCGGCATCAGAGACGAGCGGCTTACCGAAGTCCGTAGGGCCCTTGGGCTGTGAAGCTGCCGGCGAGCCAGGCGGCTTCAACGGGCAGCCCCGGGACAACTACTCATCGTCTTCGAGCCGCTGGAGGATCTGCTCGAAGTCTCCTTCGTCGAGCACGCCGCTGATCGCCTGCGTCATGTTGTCGATGCCCGGCTCGCGGACGATGAGCCCGTCCGAGCACCAGAAGTAGCGGCCACCCGCTGTCTCGCCCGTCTCGGCCCACCTCTCCATCAGGCGCTGCACCTCGGCGAGGGTGAACACGGTCGCGCTCCACCGCGACCCGTCCATCAGCCGAACTTCGACGTCGACGTTGCAGACGGCGTCCAAGTCCTCGCCGGCGTCGGGCAGGAAAGACGCCACGAACCCGTCCGTACGGACCCGATACCAAGGCTCGTCCCACCAGCCCGCGGTCATCTCGGAGGGCGCGTCGATGGTCATCGCGCCAGTATCCCGGGCTGAGCGAGTGATCCCCAGGTGTTCGTCAACGTCGTCGGGATAGCGTGCTTCCGTGACCGAGCTGGATCTCGTGGGCCCGACGTTCGTGAACTTCCGGGACCACGTTTTCCCGGAGGGCAGCACCCACGGCTTTCGGTGGGTCGACCTGAAGTCCTTCCGTTTTCGGCGCGGCAGCCAGGACGCGGAACTGCTGGCAGCCGTCATCGCCCACGAGCAGTTCCGCGACGACTACGCGGGCGGCGGCGTCGACCCGGACGGCACCCGTCACGGCCCCTACTGGCTTCGCTCGGTCAGCCCTGACGGTTACCAGCCCGTCAGTTGCACCGTCGCCACGCAGACGCTGCGGGACTGGGCGCGTCAGCACGGCGAGCTCCCGGACTCGCTGAGCGACGCACTCGATACGGCGCTGTTTACCGTGGTGGACTCGGCCGGCCGACTCTACCGCCTCCGCGATCTCGGCAGCACGTGCTTCCATGACTGGGGTGGAGTGCACATCGACTTCCACGAGTTCATCGCCATCGACGACGAGCGGCAGTTGCTGACTCTCCTCGTCGCGGCCGACGACTGATCGACGTGGGCCCACCCTCGTCAACGTCATGACTCGGTTGACGCTCCCTTCGAGCCGCCGGCTGCCGGGATTCGTCGACTGCGGGGCGGCTTCCCGTTCGCCGGGCTCGGCGAGGTGGTCTGCTGCTCGGCAGTTCCTACCGTCGTGCGAGGCGCTGTGGACGCGTTCGGGCGAGCCGTCGAGCAGAGCCCGGGGCCACCTGCGGGGTGCCACCTGCGGGGCGTCGTACACGTGGGTCTCGCTGACGAAGGTGCCGTCCGGGCGGCGCACCCGCTCGACGTGGCAGCAGCCGAAGGGGGTTGAGGAAAGGCGGCGGGCCCTTCGGCACTCCACCTTCTGCGTAGGGTCTCCGGTATGGCGATCAACGTGCGCAGGTCCCGCCCCGAAGATCACGCTTCGATCCTGGCCCTGATGGACGAGGCCCGGGGAGTAGGGCTCAGTGACGAGGAACGGGCGCGTCGGGGCTTCGTGCAGGGCCAGTTGACGGAGGACCTCCTCGCCCGTTTCCAGGACGGCCCGGGCATTTTCGTCGCCGACGCGGGCGGGGAGCTGGCCGGGTTCGCGATCACGAGCGAGCCGGGCGGGCTGCCCCCGCAGCACCCGGCCGCGGCAGCCGTCGCGGCAGTCACGAAGGCGGCGGACGGGCGTGACCTGGGCAGGCTCTTCCTTTACGGCCCCGTCGCGGTCGACGCACGCTTCCAAGGGCGGGGGCTGCTGACGCAACTGCTCACGGCGCTCAGCCGCGCCCTGAAGGACGACTTCGACGTCGCCGTCGCGTTCGTCGAGTTGGCCAACGAGCGCTCCCTGGCGGTGCACCGGCACTACGGGATGACGGAGGCCGCCCACTTCGAGGTCGGCGGACGCACGTACGCGGCCTTCACTTTCGCGCCGACCGCCTTCGCGCAGGCGCGCTCCTGACGGGTGGCGCACCGGAACCCGGGTCCAGGGCCGCGGGAAGAACCCGCGGATCGCTCTCCCCTCCACCGAGCCCCGACACCGGGGCAAGGGGGGTTAGGCGGACAGGCCGAGGACCTCAACTCCCCGTTCCCCAGGGGCGATGGCGGATCAGGGGGGTGACGCTCAAGCCGCCCAGCCCGCCGCCGTCAACCGATCCAGCGGGCCGCGGCCTCGTAGGTCGTGTCCGGGCTGCTGTTGAACGCGATGGCCGCATCAGGTGCGTGCCGCCGAATCAGGTTGACGATCTGCTCCAGGAGTTCAACCTGGTCGTCCGAGTGCCGCAGGCCACCGCCGACGGTGACGCACTCCCACGGATGGGCTCGCAGCGCATTCGCGACGACCACGCCGATGTCGTCACTTCCGTCAAGGCCGAACAGGCAGCTCGCCACGCCCACGCCGTGTTCGGCGAACTTGGCCAGCCCCGCCTCGATCGCCTTGGCGGCCGGCTCGGGATTCCACGGCCCGGGCACCCGATACGGATCAAGCCCGATGACGAGGACGCGGGGTGTGCCGGCGGTGACCACGTCTGGACGATACGCGGCGAACGCCCCGCGCATCAGGAGGTGATGACTCAACGGCTCCGGTGTCACGGAACGGCGGGGAGAGCCGTCATCACCGATCCTCATCGGCAGGGGTTTCGGCTGCGTCCATGTTCGGCAGCCCGGTTGCCACGGTTCGAAGGAAGCTCCTCGTGTGTGGCGCGCTGTGCCGGCCTACGGCGTGCCGCTGCGCCGGTAGCCGGCCCACAGCCGTCCGCCGGCCTGCTCCAGCACCTGGTCCACCACGCCGACGAGGTTGTCTGCCTGCCCTTCGAGTGCCAGCCGGACTCCGTTGTGGAGCTGCGTGTTGAGCCCTGGCGCCGCGGTGTCGAGCAGGCGCGCGAGCCACTTGCCGCCTGCGTCCCAGGAACCGTTGACCGCCAGGGCGAGTTCAGCGGTGCGGACCGCCAACTCGGAGCAGATGAAGAGCCGTTCGCCGGGGTCGGTGGACCCGTCGAGGTCGTCGAGGAGGTCGGTGATCGCGTAGCGGCGGTCCTCGATCTCCTGGGTGGTCACGGGCGGAGGTCCGGCCGCGGCCAGTTTCCGGGACGCGGTGGCGATGCGCTCGCCGATTCCGTCCCCGTCGAAGAGCAGCAGCCCGTCGGCGCACATGAAGAGCAGCGGTGACCGGCGCTGCGGTACTTCCCGGTCGACGAAGGCGTGCCAGGTCTCCTCGGTGTGCACGAACATCTCCACCGGCCAGCCGTGGCGCCGGAAGCTCGACCGGTACGGGGCGGGGGCGCCGTGCAGGAACACCACGAGGTCGAGGTCGGACTTCTCGGTCCGGCGCTCCGTCACGACGCTGCCGCCCAAGAACGCGGCTCTTGCGTCGGCATGGAGTTCTTCGACTACGGCTCGTGCTGCTTCGATCGCTTCCATACGGCAAGTATCCGGACCTGCGGTTCCGCGCGCCGAGAATTTTCCGCCGGTACCGGCCGCACCGCCGCTGAGCTCCCGGCGGCTCCCGCTGGACTCCCGCTGGACTCCCGGTCAGGTACGTCGCCGAGCGCTGGGACCCGAGCACTCTGCCGGAGCCCTTCGCCCCGGCCGAACTCGCGGACACCCGCTGGGACCATCACCTCAAGCGGGACAGGTGCGAAGCCGTCGTCGCCAACACGAACGGGTGGCCGTCCGGGTAGCCGTCGCGATCCGCGGGGGCCGGCCGGCGGCGGGGGTGCCGGGCTCGGTGCGGCCTCGGCCTCGGCCTCGGCCTAAGGCTGCAACGGGGGCGGTGGGTGCGGCAGGGGGTGGGCGCCCTCGGGGCGCAGGCCGTCGAAGACCACCATCAGGTAGCGGCGCCAGAGGTCCGGGTACGCCTGGCCGAGGGGGCCGGCCGCGTACGCGGGTGCGCACATCAGCAGGACGACGTCGGCTCCGGTGATGTCAGGCCGTACGGCGCCCTGCGCGCGCGCTCGGGCGACCAGGGCGTCGACGGCGCGGACCATCCGCTCGCGTGCCTGATCGACCCCCGCCGGGTCCTGGATGTCCGCCGTGCCGCCGGCGAACATGGCGGAGAGGTCGAGCTGTTGCTGTTGCTCCGCACCCAGGGTCAGGAAGTCCAGCAGCGCCGCGCCGGGATCGGACCCGGTGAGGAGGGCTTCGGCGGACCCGGTGAGCTGGTCGAGGCGGGCCACCACGATCGCGGTGAGCAGATGGTCCTTGCTCGGGAAGTGGTTGAAGACCGTGCCCTTTCCCATCCCCGCGCGGCGGGCGATGTCCGCGATGGAGGCGTCGACGCCGCGTTCGGTGAACTCCGCGGTGGCGGCGGCGAGCAGCAGGTCGCGGTTGCGTGCCGCGTCGGCCCGCAGGGAGCGCCGCGGGCGTGGGCTTTCAGGCGGGGTCATGCGGTTCGCTCGCTCCTCGGCGTCGGCATCGGCTCGGCACGTTCCTCGGACCGGTACCCGACGACTCCTCGCGGCGCGCGGGCCTCACCGCTCGGCGTCCCGCCGCCGTAAGTTGACCGCGCGGTCGCGTTATCGTACCGTCCACTCCCAGAATAACCTGACCGCGCGGTCGGGTTCCCGTGGGTGCTTCGGGAGGATGCGGCATGACGCGAACGATGCGGGCCCTGGTGGCCCCGGGTTACGGACCGCCCGAGACCTACGTGGTGACCGAGGTGCCGGTCCCGCGGCCCGGTCCCGGACAGTTGCGGATCAAGGTGGCGGCGGCCGCGCTGAACGCCGCCGACCTGGTGCTTCCCGGCGGCGACTACCGTGCGATGGTCGAGGTGGACTTCCCGCACGTGCCCGGCAACGACTTCGCCGGCACGGTGACCGACGTCGGCCCGGACGTGTCCGGCTACACCGCCGGGGACGCGGTCTTCGGTTTCGCGCTGCCCCGGGTGCTGCGCCCCATGGCGGGTGCGGCGCGACCGTCGCTGGGGACGGGATCGCTCGCGGAGTACGTGGTCGTCGAGGCCGACACGCCGTTCGTCGCCCACCGCCCGGCCGCGCTGCCGGTCGACCAGGCGGCGGCGCTGCCCATCGTCGGGACGACGGCCCGCGCGCTGGTCGCGGCCGGGGCGTTCGGCGCGGACGAGACGGTTCTGGTGGTCGGGGCCACGGGTGGGGTGGGAACCACCGTGCTGCCGCTGCTGGCCGCCTCGGGAACGCGGGTGACCGCCACGGCGACGGCGGCCGACGCCACCCTCGTACGGCAGTTGGGCGCGGCCGAAGTGGTCGACTACCGCACCGACGACGTCACCGCGGAGACGTTGCGGCGGCACCCCGGAGGAGTCGACGCCATCCTGAACTTGTACCTGCCCGGCACCGAACTCCGCGGCCTCGCCTCCACGTTGCGGCCCGGCGGCAGGTTGCTGACGATCACGCCCCCGCCGCCGGACGCCGACGCGCTGGGCCGCTCGGACGTGACGGGCAGCATGGTGCTGGACATGGACGGCCACTACGGCGGCATGCCGGAGGTGGCGGCCGACGCGGTCGCCGGCACCCTCAAGGCCACGATCGGCCGCCGCTTCCGGCTGACGGACGCGGCGCACGCGTGCGTGGCGTTCGCGCGTGAGCACACGACGGGGAAGATCCTGGTGACGATGGACGGTTGACCCGAGCGGAGCGGCCGACGCTTCGCCGGCCAATCCGATAGCGGCTCGGAACGCCTTGCGCTCCCCGGTGCCGCGAGCCGCTGTTCCCGCTGACCGGGCTCGGCCCGTGCTTCCCGTGGGCCGGCAACGAATTGGTGCTACCGCAGCCCGGGCCCCGCCCCGGGAGCCGGGACTCCGTACTCGGCTCCCCGAACGGCTCCCCAAGGGACCCCCAGGGACGGGCTGTGGTGATGTGGCTGGTCCAGGGCCAGTGCCGGGCCAGGCGGAGGATCCGCCGGCGGCCGGTGGTCACGAGCTGTCCGGCCGCGGTGAACAGGCGGAGCCGCAGGCGGCGGGGCTCCCAGAGGCGGCCTGGCCGGTCAGGGCGAGCACGGCATTCAGGCCAGCAGGTCGAGAGCGATCTGCACGATTTCCAGCCAGATCCGGTTCTGGTCCGTGCGGTGCAGGGGCAGATTGCGCAGGCCGGTGGCCCGTGCGGCGCGGATGCGGTCCTCGGCCCGGGCCCGCAGCCGGTGACGGAGCTCGAGTTCGGCGATCGGTCGGCCCGAGGTGTTGGTGGCGAAACAGGGCAGCCGCATGCCGTCCGCATCTGTGAGGCGCAACTGGGCCCCGGGGTGCGGTCGTTCCTTCCTGACGATCAGCCGCATGCCCTCCGGCCAGCCGTTCAGAACGTCGCCGGTGAGTTCGGCGATCCAGGCGCCGTCGCGGATCTCGCCGTCCGTCTCGAGGGCTGGGGTCCAGGCCGATGCCGGAACCTTCAGCACGCGGCTGTGGACCTGCTCGGTGATCACCATGCCGACCGAGTAGGACAGCCACCGTCCCCGCTGGGCGAGCCAGGCGATGAAGTCGTGGGTGCCGCCCGCGGAGTCGGTGCGGAGCAGGGTCCGGCGCCCGCGCTGGTACTTCTTCGGTAGCTGGGCCAGGGCCAGTTGGGCGGGGGTGATGTGGTCGGCCGCCGTGTTCGATCCCGCGTTGCCGGGCCGGAGGAGGGCCGCGACGGGTGCACCGGTCCCGCCCGGGCCGTGGTCGACGAACCCCATCAGCGGGTGGTGGCCGTAGGTGCGCTTCCACGTGGGTGCGGCGTCCTCCTTGTCCGAGTGCGCGGTCACCAGCACCCCGTCGAGGTCCACGGTCACCGTCCCGTCCGCATCGGGCGCTTCCCGGTCGGCCAACCGCCAGACGTGCCGGCGGACTTCAGCCCGCGCGCCACGGATCGCGGTCAGGGGCTTCTCCCCGGAGGCGGCGAGGGTGTCGATGAGGCGGGAGACCGTCGGGTCGGAGGCCACCGGCCCGAACACGGCCGGCTCGGCCCGCAGCATGGCGACATCCGCCAGGCAGTCCCCGCCCAGCGCGACCGCCAGGACCACGTCCAGCAGGATCTTGCCGGGATCGTGCACCGTCCGGGCCTTCCGCCACGGCGCCAGCACCGCCGATATCGCGGTGTCCAGGCCGGCCTTGCGGACCGTCTCGACCAGCAGCACGCCCCCCGCCTGCGAGACCACCGCCCGGCCCCCGCCCTCGATGCGGACACGCGGGTAGGAACCGATACGCTTCTTCACCTGAGAAGTGCCTCCGGCTGGAGCAGGAACAAGGACCTCGACAATCCTCATTCTTGCTGGTCAGAGGCACTTTTCGCTTACCTGACCGCCCATCGGACAGCCCGCTTCATGAAAGCGCGAGGCTAGGCGGGCGGCGGTGTCGACCGGGATGGTACCCGCCACGGCCCCTACTGGATTCGCTCGGTCAGCTCGGAGGGGACCAATCAGTCAGTCGCGACGTGGCCACGCAGACGCTGCGGTGCTGGGCGGGTCAGCACGGCGAGCTTTCGGATTCTCCGGGGGACGTACTCGATGCGGCGCTGTTCACCGTGGTGAACTCGGCCAGTCGGCTCTACCGCCTCTGCGATCTCGGCAGCACGGTCTTCCATGACTGGGGCGGAGTGCACACCGACTTCCACGAATTCTTTGCATCGACGAGGAGCGGCAGTCTTTGACGCTCCTCGTCGCGGCCGACGACTGATCAACGTGCGGCCGGGGCGCGCGGTGGACCCCACCGTCGTGAACGTGACGATTCGGTTGACCTGGTCTTCGAGCCGTCGGCTACCAAGGTGCATCGAATGCAGGCCCATCTCCGTTCGCTGGGTCCAGTGAGGTGGGTCGGGTGCGGCTCAGCTCCCGGGGGTGCCCTGGACGATGCGGTCGATGACGGCGGCGGCCTGCTCCGGGTGACTGTCCAGCCAGTTGCCGAGATGCTTCTGGACGGCTTCCGCGACGCAGGGGCGAACCGTGGGATTGCCCAGCATGCTCCCGGTGGCGCCTTCGAACCAGGGGTGGTCCAGCTTCAGCGACACGATCGCCGTCAGGCCCTCGCAGATCTGCTCGGGGCTGAGGTCGGGGTGTGCCGTCGGTCGCAGTCGCCGCTTGCGCACATAGGCGTTGACCGCGTTCGTCGCCCCGTCTCGGAAGCCCAGGACGTGGGTGCCGCCCTCGCGGGTGGGCCGGCTGTTGGCGAAGCCGTGGACCCGCTCTTCGCAGGAGGTGCACCACCGTAGGGCCACCTCCGCCGTCCCTTCCATCCGCGGGTCCTCCCACTCGAAGCCGATGATGTCCGGGTGGACCGGTGATCCCGTCGGCGTGTCGAGGAAGGCGACGAAGTCCTGTGCCCCGGCCGGGGACCGGAACCGTACTGATCGGGGCTCGCCCGGGTGGCGTGCGTCCGTCAGTGAGATGGTCAGGCACCGGTTCAGGAAGGCCAAGTCCCTGAAGCGGTCCGCCAGCACCGAGAACGAGCACTCGACAGTTTCGAAGATGTCGGGATCGGGCCAGAAGGCGATGGTGGTCCCGCGGTCCGCCGCGGGCCCCGCGGCAGTGGGTGGGGCAACGGGAACGCCGTGTGCGTACTGCTGGACCCAGCGGGTCCCCTCGCGTCGCACTTCGGCCGTTAGGCGGCTGGACAGGGCGTTGGTGACGCAGAGGCCGAGGACTGCCAAGCCCATGACGGCGGTGTTGCGGCCGAGAGGTTCCCACCCGGCGGGCAGGCGGGTCAGCAGCAGTTCGAGGCTGGAAGCGTCGGTGTCCCCTGCCGCCTTGACGGGAACATCCGGGCCGTCGTCGACCACGCTGACGCCGCCGGGCGTGAGCGTGACGTCGACGGAGGTGGCACGGTCGGCCTGGACCTCGTTCACCGCTCGGCCCACGACCTCGAACACTGCCTGGTGCAGGCCGCGTTCTGTGGTGGAGCCGACGTACATCCCGGGCCGCTTCCGAATGGCCTCATGCCCGTACAGCACTGTGATGTCACTGGCGTTGTAGCTGTTGGCGCTCTCGCTCATGAAGCCCCCTCCGACGGTGCCCACCAGACCTGGCCAGCGTAGGTGAAATCCAGAAAATGACCAGGTCAGAGGTTATTTGGCGAAGGTATGGGTGGGTCGGTGAGCGGCTTTCGGGAAGTGGTCGACCCGGGAGATGCGGGTGGCAGCGACAATACGGCCGGCCCTCGGCCGAGGCCGCGTACGACCCCTTTCGAGACGGACCCCTGACGCGTAAATAGCAGCTGGTCAGGGTGTGTGGCAGGGTTGGGTGCCCGGTGGCCGTGAGGACCGGCGAGCAGGCAGTGGGCACCCTGGGACAGGGCCGGTGGGCGTGTCGCGGGTGGTCGGTCGGGGGCTCGCGGCTATTCGTACAGCGTGCAGACTTTCCTTCCCTACGAGGACTTCGAGGCCGTGGCGCGCGTGCTCGACCAGCGCCGCCTCGGCAAGCAGCGGGTCGAGGCCATCCAGGTGCTGCGGGGGCTGACCGTGGCCGGGTACGGCTGGCGCCATCACCCGGCGGTGCGCATGTGGGCCGGGTACGAGGAGGCGCTGGTGCGCTACGGCCTGGAGATCTGCCGGGTGTGGTCCGCGGCCGGCCGTGCCGACACGTGCGCGGAGACGTTGCTGCACGATCTGCCCGCCCGGGCGCGTGCGGCGCGGGACCGGTACGTGCGCTCGTCGGTCGAACTCGCGCGGGACGGTGATCTGCCGCCCTGGCTCGGTGATTCGGCCTTCCACCTTAGCCACCGTTCGGCCCTCGTCACCCGGGCCCCGGAGCACTACCGGCGCTTCTTCCCCGACGTTCCCGTCGGGCTGCCGTACGTCTGGCCGTCCTCGGACCGGGAACCGTTCGTCTGAGCGCGGCGGTGCGGTGGCGGGCGCCGAACGCACCCCGCCTTGTCGTCCTCGTCCGTGCGGAACTCGTTTCGCACGGACGAGTTGGTCGAATGCCCCGGCGACCGGTCAGGAGGTGCCGGTCACATCGCGCAGTCTGCTGCCGTCATCCGATCCAGCGGGCCGCGGCCTCGTGGGTCGTGTCCGGGGTGCTGTTGAACGCGATGGCCGCGTCGGGTGCGTGCCGCCGGATCAGGTTGACGATTCGCTCGAGGAGTTCGACTTGGTCGTCCGAGTGCCGCAGGCCGCCGCCGACGGTGACGCACTCCCACGGATGGGCCCGCAACGCATTCCCGACAACCGCCTCGACGTCGTCACTTCCGTCGGGGCCGATGAGGCAGCTCTCCACGCTCATGCCGTGGTCGGCGAACTTGGCCAGCCCCGCGTTGATCGCCCTGGCCGCCGGCTCGGGATCCCACGGCCCGGGCACCCGGTACGGATCAAGCCCGATCACGAGGACGCGGGCTGCATCAGTGCTGTCCACGTCTGGACGATGCGCGCCGAACGTCCCGCGAAATGGCTGCGTTCACCGGATCGGACCGCCGAAATTTCGCCTCTCTTGCACGTCGGTGGAGTGCTCCAGCCGTCCGAGATCCCGGCTGAGGCCTTCATCCGGCCACGAGAACCTCCACGCCGAGGGCCCTGATTTGCTCGATGGCGGTGTCGTGGGGGCCGGCGTCGGTGATGAGCCCGGTGATCTTCTCCCACGGCAGGACGCGGTACGGCGAGGCCGTGCCGATCTTCTCGGAGGAGGCGAGGATGTAAGTGTCCGCGGCCCGCGCCGACAGGGCGCGTTTCATGGCCGCCTCATCGGCGTCCGCGGTGGTCAGTCCGGCCTCGGGGTGGGCGCCGGTGACGCCGAGCAGGCAGAGTTCGGCGGAGACGTTCTGCGCGGCCTCGACCGCGGCGGCGCCGCAGGTGACCGCCGAGTGCTTGAAGACGCGCCCTCCGAGCAGGAAGATCTCCACCCGCGGGTGCTCGATCAGAGCCGTGGCGATCGTCGGGCTGTGGGTGATCACCGTGCAGGTGAGCGCCTTCGGGAGGGCGCGCGCCACAGCGAGGGCGGTGGTGCCGCCGTCGAGGATCACCGAGCTGCCCGGCCGCACCAGTGCGGCGGCCACCGAGGCGACCTTCCGCTTACCGTCCGGGGCCACCGCCTGGCGGGCGTCGTAGTCCACCACTGCGGGGGACGCGGGCAGCGCGCCGCCGTACACCCGCTGGCACAGCCCCTCTCCGGCCAGGTCCCGCAGGTCGCGGCGCACGCTGTCCTCGGAGATGCCCAGGTCGGCGGCGACATCCTTGGCCACGATCTTTCCGGTGCGGGCGAGCAGATCGAGCAGGTGCTCGCGCCGTTCAGCAGCCAGCATGGCGTTCACGTTCCTTCCTGTTCTTGCATGATTCTGCATGTATCTTAGCCGCCATGAACGACGAACCCCCGCTCAGCCCGGTAACCGGCCCGTGCCGTTCCGGCACCGTGGACGACCCCCAGCCTGTGGCCGGTGTCGACGCTCCCGACCACCGCGGGCGCACCGGCCTCCACCTCGCCGGACGCGACCTCGACCGCAACCCCGACGTCCGGATCCGCGACGTGGAACTCACCTCCCAGGGCTGGCACGTCCTGCGCCGCACCACCTTCGACTACCGGCGCCGCGACGGACGGTGGGAGACCCAGCAGCGTGAGACCTACGACCGGGGCAATGGCGCCGTCGTCCTGCCGTACGACACCGAACGCGGCTGCGTCCTGCTCACCCGTCAGTTCCGCTACCCGGCCTATGTGAACGGCCACCCCGACGGCATGATCGTCGAGGCCGCGGCCGGGCTGCTCGACGCGGAGGACCCGGAGACCGCGATCCGCCGTGAGAGCGCCGAGGAACTCGGCGTCCGGCTCGGCCCGCTCACCCACGTGACCGACGCCTACATGAGCCCGGGCTCCGTCACCGAACGGCTCCACTTCTTCGCCGCCACCTACACCCCGGCCGACCGGGTCGGCACCGGCGGAGGGATCGAGGAAGAGGGCGAGGACATCGAGGTCCTCGAACTCCCCTTCGCCGAGGCCCTCGCCATGACCCGCGACGGGCGCATCTGCGACGGCAAGACCGTCCTGCTCCTGCAATGGGCCGCCCTGTACGGGCCCTTCGCCAAGAGGGGAACTCTCCCCCGGAGCCGTCTCGCAGTGAGTACGGCTGCCAGGTGAGGGGGTCGGGTGTTCCGTCGTGGGGCACAGGCGCTCCGGCTTACGGTGTGCCGCTGCGCTGGTAGTGGGCCCGCAGCCGGCTTCGGGTCTGGTCCGGCACCTTGTCGCCGGCGCCGGATGCGACGGTAGTAAGGCCACAGGCCCTGGGCCGTTTCGTCCAGAGTTCCGGCGGTGGTTGGGCTGGTCCTAGTGGTTCAGGCGGCCGGCAATTGCCTTCTACCAGAGCCAACGATCGAGGTGAACGGCCCAGAGTTGGTCGTTCGAGTCACCGACCGCGGCCGGGTCGAATTCGCCCAGTTCACCCTTGAGGCGATCCAGTTCGGCCAGTACGTCGTCCTCCTCGTGCGAGTCAGGGTTGAGCAGGAGGTCGCTGGTGTCCGTTCGAAGTCCGTAGTGGTGCAGGCACTGCACCCACAGGACGACGGAGGAGTTCGCGTGACGGGACACCCCGTCCGCTCCGACATAGTGGACGAACCCTGTCCCAGGCTCCGCTCCGAACAACCCCCAGACTTTGCCGGGGAAGTGGGGGTCCCAGAACTCGCTCAGGGGATAAAGCAGGTCGCCTCTGTCCGTCTGGATCATGGGATGGTTGGTGTCTCGCAGACACGTACGTGAGACGAGATAGGGGAGGTGCGGCACGCCGACCGTCGTCAGGATGCCTTGTCCGCGTCCGGGAGATCCCAGTCACGGATGACGTCTGGGTCGGCGCGTTCCACGTGCTCCGCCCCCGCCCAGCCGCACAGATCCCCGTATGCCAGGTCCTCGTAGAAGAGGGTCACTGAACTCCCTTGATCGACGCTGATGTTGGTGTGAGCCCGCATCCTGTTGCGTGTGGCCCCCATCGTGAGTTGGCCACGACGTTCGTCGCACCGCAGGACTGCGGCGCAGCAGGGGCGGCATGGGATACGCGACGGCGGCCTCCAGTTCGGCTGCGGCCTTGACAGGGGCGGGTGGTGGCAGTCCGCTTTCCGCGGCGTAGTGGCGGACCTGCTCGACGATGTCGTCGTCGCCCAAAGCGGTCATGGCCAGCACCCTTTCACGGCCCACTGACACCGGTTTTCGGCCCTTCGCGGCCCTAGCACGAAGGGCAATCGCGACCACCTTCCACGCCAACAACCTTGGCGCCGTTCGTGAACTGCCCGACGGCTGGCAGGATCGTGTCCGGCGGCTGATCGACAGGGCTGGGCTCAGAAGGTCCAGCGCGTGGCGCCGCCCGGCTCGACTGTGGCGGTGGCGTACGCCGACCGGGCGGTAATGCGGTAGACGGACCACGGCGGTCTCCCGGCCGACGGCGCACTGAACGCTGCTGTGAGGGCTGTGCCGCTGTCGTCGACCTCGCAGGGCCAGCCGCCCTCGGCCCAAGTCGTGGCGAGCCGGGCGACGGTCGCGCGGTCGGTGACGATCTCGGCGATGCCCTCGACCACGAGGTCGAACTCTAGGGTGGCGATCGCGATGGTGCAGCGCGGGTCGCGGGCCAGGTTGCGGCCCTTGCGGGTAGCCGGGCCGGTCTCGAACCAGAAGCAGTCGTCGATCCAGAGCGACCCGACCGCGGTGACGTGCGGGCTGCCGTCGGGATCGATGGTCGTGAGCCACGTCGTGTGCCTGTTCGGCCCGCTGCCCGAGCCGGGCGCCTGGTCGAAGCCGGCGTCGAGCCGGTCGGTGACCGATGACCAGTCGAGGGCCGCCAGTTTGTAGAGGTTCGCGAGGTTCTTGGTGTCCATGCCGGTGTAGACGTGAGGAGCATTCCGAACTCATCGGTGGCCCCGGTGACGGGGTGGGAGTCCGACGCTGAGGGGGTGATCGATGCCCCGCCCGGTCAGCCACTACCGCCGCCAACGCGGCGACGTGAGGATCAGCCCGCCGTACCAGGCAACGCGTAGCCACTTCCGCCGGAGGGTTGGGTGCTGGACCGGGCCGGCGCTCCCTCGGTCAGACCGCCTTGGTGACGGGATTGCCCTGCAGGTTGTGATCGGCGCAGGGCCACGGGCCCGCGGCGAGCGGGGCGAGTGGCGTCCGTATGAGGTGCAGGTCTTTGTCGAGGGTGAGGGCGACCATGCCGTTGTCGAGGATGAGGACGCGGCTGGTGATGCCGGTGCCGGGGAGTTCGGCAAGCCGGTGGGCGTTCAGTCCGGCATCGACGGCGGTCAGCTCGCCGTTGCGCCAGTAGACGGTGGTGCCTGTCTGATCCACCGCGGCGGGCGCCGTGTAGTAGCTGGGAAGGTCCGGGCCGCTGGTCAACGCGCCCTCTGGCTACAGGCGCTGGAATTTCGAGCGGGAGGGCAGCCGGTTCTCCATCTCGACGACGGATGTCACGCCGTCGGCGCCCACAGTCAGTGTTCCGTGGCTCGGCCAGGCCGTGACGCGGCTACCTTCGGGGGTTATCCGGGCCGTCTCTAAAACTCCGTAGCCCTGGGCGCCGATGAGAAACCCCCTGTCGCCGTGGATCGCCTTGTGTCCGCCGGGTGCCGCTGCGGTCGAGGCCGACATCTTTCCCGTACGTAGATCGAGAAGGAACGTGCGGGCGAGCCCACTGCTGCGGTCCTCGAATGAGGCGGCTACACAGTCACCGCTGATTATCAGCGGTTCGTGGTGGGCGACCGCGACCTCGCGCGGCGCCCACGCCGCCTTCTGCCGTATCTGTCGGCCGGAGCCCTCGCTGATCTCGACTATCCCTGGATAGGAGAGGCCACCGAGGTGGATCGATGTGGACCATACGCGGGTGCCGTCGCTGCGGTGGCGGGAGACCCGCCGTTCACACCTCGCCCCGCGCCCGCGCAGGGGTCCGCGTGCCGGGGTCCACAGGACGCAGAAGCCGTCCGGCAGAAGGGCGAAGGTGCCGATGCCCTCGCCGGGCCGGCTGGGCGGGTCAAGGGAGCAGACGGCGTGAACGCTGACGAGTGGACGCCTCAGGAGCTCCGGCACAGCTTCGTCTCGCTGCTGTCAGACAGGGGCGTGCCACTGGAAGAGATCTCCCGGTTGGTCGGGCACTCCAGCACGGCCGTGACGGAAGACGTCTACCGGAAGCAGATCCGGCCCGTCGTCCAGACTGGGGCCGTCGTGATGGACGGCATCTTCAAGCAAGATCCGAAGCCGTAGTCACTCAGTTAGTCACGCAGAACGAATCAGGGGCTTGTGCCTAATTAGGCACAAGCCCCTGACCTGCTGCTTTGGAGTCGGGGTGGCGGGATTTGAACCCACGGCCTCTTCGTCCCGAACGAAGCGCGCTACCAAGCTGCGCCACACCCCGGTGCAACGAGGATTACTTTAGCGGACCCGGAGCCGGAGGCGAAATCCGGTTTCGGGGGGAGCCGGGGGAGGGGCCAGGGAGGGGGCCCGGGGGAAGGTCAGGTGAGGGTGAGGAGGGTGGCCTCGGGGGGGCAGGCGAAGCGGACCGGGGTGAAGCGGTTGGCGCCGCAGCCCGCGGAGACGTGGAGGTAGGAGGTGGAACCGGTGGCGGTGTGGGTGGAGAGGCCCTTCACGCGGTCGGTGTCGAGGTCGCAGTTGGTGACCAGGGCGCCGTAGAAGGGGATGCAGATCTGGCCGCCGTGGGTGTGGCCGGCCAGGATCAGGGGGTAGCGGTCGGCCGTGAAGGCGTCCAGGACCCGGAGGTAGGGGGCGTGGACGAGCGCGAGGTTGAAGTCGACGTCGGGGTCGGGGCCGCCGGCCACGGCCGCGTAGCGGTCCCGCTTGATGTGCGGGTCGTCCAGGCCGGTGAGGCCGAGCACGGGGCCGTGGTCGAGCTTGAGCCGGCCGCGGGTGTTGCTCAGACCGACCCAGCCGGCCTCGTCGAAGGCGTCGCGCAGGTCGCCCCACGGGTTGCGGATCGCGCCGTGGGCGCTGCCGCTCTTGCCGTTCAGCCCGTGCTGGCCGCGGGCCTTCTCGACCAGATAGCGGCCGGGGTTGCGGAACTTGGGGCCGTAGTAGTCGTTCGAGCCGAAGACGTACGCGCCGGGGAACCGGAGCAGCGGGCCGAGGGCGTCGAGCACTTCGGGGACGGCGGTGGGGTCGGAGAGGTTGTCGCCGGTGTTCACCACGAGGTCGGGGCGCAGCCCGGCCAGGGACTGCAGCCAGCGGCGCTTCTTGGTCTGGCCGGAGACCATGTGGATGTCGGACAGCTGGAGGATGCGGATCGGCCGCATGCCCTCGGGCAGCACCGGCACCTCCACCCGGCGCAGGCGGAAGGACCGCGCCTCGAAACCTGCCGCGTAGGCCACGCAGGCCGCGCCTGCCGCCGTCACACCGAGGGGGATTCCGTATCGCGCGCGCATGCGTCCATCGTGTCAGAGTCGGCACCTCAGGTGTGCGCTGGTACGGCTGCGGTACGACGGTACGACGACTAAGGGATGGCCTTACGCCGATCGCGGTACGGCCGCGCGCCGACCGCGGCGAGCCTTACCCCGCCTACGGGAACTTCCCCGGGAGCGGCCACCGCGCGGTTAATACGGCGCACCCGCCGCGCCGTGATGCGAAAATCGCCCTATGACCACGACCCTCAAGCAGCGACTGCACGACGACCTGACCGCCGCGATGAAGAGCCGCGACGAACTGCGCTCTGCCACGATCCGGCTGACCCTCAGCGCCATCACCAAGGAGGAGGTGGCGGGCGACACGGCCCGGCAGCTCTCCGACGACGAGGTGCTGAAGGTGATCGCCCGGGAGGCGAAGAAGCGCCGGGAGGCCGCGGAGGCGTTCGCTCAGGGCGGCCGGGAGCAGTCCGCGCAGCGGGAGCGGGAGGAGGGCGAGGTGCTGGCCGAGTACCTGCCCAAGCAGCTGGGCGACGAGGAGCTGGCGGGGATCGTACGGTCGGCGATCGAGGAGTCCGGCGCGTCCGGGCCCAAGGCGATGGGCGCCGTGATGAAGGTCGTGAGCCCCAAGGTGGCCGGGCTCGCGGAGGGCGGCCGGGTCGCCGCCGAGGTCAAGCGGCAGCTCGCGGCGGGCTGAGCCCACGGCCGGCACCTCACCGCCGGCACCCGCACTACCGCGGCCGCACCCACCGCCGGCACCGCACCCGCACCCGCCGCTCGCACCCGCCGCCCGCGCCACCGTAAAGCAGTGGCACCGCGGAACCGCGGAGCGGATGACGTAGGAGGCATGACGTAAGGGGCACCCACCAGAGTGGGTGCCCCTTACGTCATGCCTCTTACGTCCTGCCCGTTCACCGGGTGCGGCGCTCGACCGCCGCTATGGTGTCCCGCCCAGTTGCCCGCCGGTCTGCCCTCCCGAGGGGAACAGCCCCCCTGCCCCGCCGCCGGTCGTCCCGTCCGTGGTGCCCTGATCCGCTCCCCCGGTGGTCGTGCCTCCGGTCGTCACCCCGCCGGTGGTGGCCCCGTCGACCCCGCCCGTCGTCCCGCCGACCGTGCTCGTACCGGTGCCGCCGCTGGTGATCGCGCCGGTGGTCGCGCCCATCACCGTGAAGCCGCCATGGCCGCCGTGCCCGCCGTGGCTCTTGCCGTTGTCGCCGCCGTTGTCCCCGGTGTTGTCGCCGTTGGGCGGCTGCTGGGAGTCGCCCGGGCTCGGCACGTTGAGCGGGACCGTGGTGAAGTTCTCCGCGGGGGAGCCCTCCAGGGCGCCGTTCATCGCGTCCTTCCAGATCGGCGCGGGTCCGTCGGCGCCCTGCACCTTGTCGTAGCTGCGCGGGCCGATGGTGATGTCGATCATCTGCCGCTTGTGCGCCGGGTCGCCCATCCACACGGCGGACGCGAGGTTCGGCGTGTAACCGGCGAACCAGGCGGCGTAGCGGTTGTCGGTGGTACCGGTCTTACCGGCCGTCTCCCGGCCGGGGAGGTTGGCCGCGGTACCCGTACCGTCGTCGACGACGCCCTTGAGCATGGTGTTCAGGGTGTCCGCGGTCTGCTGCGACATCGCCTGCGAGCAGAGCGACTTGGGCACCGTCAGGTGCTTGCCCTGCGCGTTGGTCACCGAGTTGATCACGATCGGCGTGCAGTAGACGCCTCGGTTGGCGAACGCGGCGTACGCGGCGGCCACGGTCAGCGGCGACACCTCGTTGGTGCCCAGGGTGAGCGAGGCGCCCTGCACCAGCGGCTTGCCGTCGGCCCGGCCCACGCCGAGCTTGTCGGCCATCTTCACGATCGGGCAGAGGCCGACATCGGCTTCGAGCGCCACGAAGTAGGTGTTGATGGACTGCTTCAGCGCGTCCGGCATCGCGTACGGGCCGCGTTCCGACGGCATCTCGTTCTGCGTGGTCTTGTCGCTGTGCAGGACCGCGCCGCTGCAGTTGGTCACGTCCGGGTACTGCATCTTGTTCGGCGCCGGATAGGTCTGCGAGGGCTTGTAGCCGGCCTCCAGGGCGGCCGCGGCGGTGATCGGCTTGAACGTCGAACCGTTCTGGAAGCCCAGCCCGCCGTCCATGTCCTGGTTCACCGAGTAGTTGATCTGCGTCTCGTTCTTGCCGAGGCCGTACGGCTTGCTCTGGCCCATCGCGACGACCTTGCCGGTGCCGGGCTGCACCATGGTCATCGCCGCGGCGATCGTGTCGCTCTTGTAGACGTGGTTGCTGATCCCGTCGAGCAGCGACTTCTGCGCCTTCGGGTCGAGTGTGGTGTGGATGGTCAGGCCGCCGGTGTTCCAGACCTTGGCGCGGTCCTCCTTCGTCTTGCCGAAGGCGGCGTTCTGCAGGAAGGTCTCGCGGACGTAGTCGCAGAAGAAGCCGGCGCCGTTGACGGCGGTGATACAGCCGTTCTTCGGGGTGCTGACCTTGAGGCCGAGCGGGGCCTTCTGCGCGGCGGCGGCCTGGGCCGGGGTGATGTCCTTGAGCTGGGCCATCCGCGCCAGCACGGTGTTGCGCCGCTGGGTCGCGGCGTTCGGCGCGCTGATCGGGTCGTACCCGGTCGGGGACTGGACCAGCCCGGCCAGCATCGCGGCCTGCGGGAGGGTGAGGTCCTTGGCGTGGGTGCTGAAGTACCGCTCGGAGGCGGCCTCGATGCCGTACGCCTGCTCGCCGAAGAAGGTGATGTTGAGGTAGTTCTCCAGGATCTTCTTCTTGCCGAGTTCCTTCTCGACCTGGATCGCGTACTTCATTTCCTTGATCTTGCGGCCCACGGTCTGCTGGGTGGCCTCGGCGACCTTGCTCGGGTCGTCGCCGGCCTCCTCCACGAAGACGTTCTTCACGTACTGCTGGGTGAGCGTGGAGGCGCCCTGGGTGCCGCTGTCCGAGGCGTTGTGGCTCAGGGCGCGCAGGATGCCCTTGAGGTCGATCGCGCCGTGCTCGTAGAACCGCGAGTCCTCGATGTCGACCAGCGCGTTGAGGATGTTGGGGCTCATCTGGGTGATCGGCACGACGGTGCGGTCACGCGAGTAGACGGTGGCGATGAGGCCGCCGTTGGCGTCGAGGATCTTGGACGCCTGACTCAGGGGCGGCTGCTTCAGCTCTCCTGGCAGGTCGTCGAAGCCCTTGACGGTGCCCTTCGCGGACAGCCCGAGAGCGCCGGCGGCGGGCAGCGCGATTCCCGCGAGCACCACGCCGGCCAGCACGCTGACACCGAGGAACTTGGCGACCTGCTGGGTCGTCGACAATCCCCCACCGGAACGCTTGTGAGCCATGCAGAGCAGCCTAAACCGTCATCCTGGGAGTTCCCGAGGCTTGGTGGCTTTTCTGGGCGGACGCGTACGAGACCGTGACAATACGAGGCCGTGACGTTCGTGACGGAAACGGGTCGCGGGGTGGACGGGTGGTGAGGGGCGCGACCGCCGGCGGCGGACCCGGATGCAGGGGCGTACGCCGGCGCGAGGCGACACGGACGCGACGCGGGACCTCTCACGCGGCCTACGGGGTACGGGCGTTGCGATTTCCCGGACGCGCGGTGGGGTGGTCGCCTACCCTGGAGCAGGCGGGGCGCGAAGGGATCGCGACCTCTTGCCTTCCTTTGTCACTCTTGTGAGTGATGAGAACTGCCCGAATTTCGGTATATGCCTGGGGTCTTGGCGCCTCCAGGTGGGCGGAGAGCGCAGTTTCTCCGGATATATCCGATTTCGTCGCGGCTCACTCCGTTGGGTGATCTGCCGCGCACGCATAGTCCATTCGGGCCATGCAAGATTGGGCCTGAAAGGGCTGTTGCGCCGCGCCTACCTTCCGTAACGTCCTCAACTGGCAACGGTGAATATGCCGTTTGCCGCCGTGGGGGAGCCTCGATTCGGGAGAGGACGGCGCCAGCATGAGCAGCTGGGTAACCGACTGGAGCACGCAGGCCGCGTGCAAGACGACTGATCCGGACGAGCTGTTCGTCCAGGGTGCGGCCCAGAACCGGGCGAAGGCGGTGTGCACGGGATGCCCGGTGCGCACCGAGTGCCTGGCGGACGCCCTCGACAACCGGGTCGAGTTCGGTGTGTGGGGGGGGATGACCGAGCGTGAACGCCGCGCTCTGCTGCGCCGCCGTCCGACCGTGACGTCCTGGCGCCGGCTGCTGGAGACCGCCCGTACCGAGTACGAGCGCAGCACCGGACTGCTGCCGATCGGCGACGAGGCGGACGAGGACTACGCCGCGGCGGGCTGATCGCCCCTGAGGTGCCGACGGTCCTTGCGACGGCCAACGGTCCCTGCGACACCGACCGTCCCTGAGCCGCTGATCGTCCTTGCGACGCCGACCGTCCCTGAGACGGCGGGCGAGGACGGACGAGGACGGACTACGCCGCGGCCGGCTCGTCGCCGCCGAGACGCAGGCCGATCGCCCGCAGCCCTTCCAGGTCGTGCACGTCGCCGGGCAGCGCCGTGACTTCGACCACAGGGACTTCGGGGTGCACCGACACGAAGCGGTCACGCGTGCGCCGCTCGCGGGCGACCACCTGCATCCGCTCGGCGTGCAGGCGCAGCAGCCCCGCGGCGAGGAGTTCCGTACGGTCCTGGGGGTCTGCCTCGACGCGGTCCCGGGCGCTGTCCGCGGCGCCCTTCCCGGCGCCTTCCGCGGCGCTGCCGGAACCTTCGTAGTCAGCTTTCCCGGCGGGGAGATCGACAATGCCGCCGTCGGCAAGATTTTCCGCGACCGCGTCCTCCAGCGCCTCGGCGGCGGCCAACGCCCGTTCCGCGGTGAGCTGATCGGCGCCGCTGCCGTGCACGCGGTTGAGCACCAGCCCGGCCAGCGGCATGTCCTCGGCGGCCAGCCGCTCCACGAAGTAGGCCGCCTCGCGCAGCGCGTCCCGCTCGGGGGCGGCGACCACCAGGAACGCGGTGCCGGGCGCCTGGAGCAGCCGGTAGGTGGCGTCGGCGCGGGTGCGGAACCCGCCGAACATGGTGTCCATGGCGGCGACGAACGTCTGCACGTCGCGCAGCAGCCCGGCGCCCATCACCTTGCTCAGGGTGCCGGTCATCATCGACATGCCCATGTTGAGGAACTTCACCCCGGCCCGGCCGCCGACCTTCGCCGGCGCCATCAGCAGCTTGATGAAGCGGCCGTCGAGGAACGAGCCGAGCCGCTTGGGGGCGTCGAGGAAGTCCAGCGCGCTGCGGCTCGGCGGGGTGTCGACGATGATCAGGTCCCAGGCGTCCTGGGCCCGTAGCTGGCCCAGCTTCTCCATCGCCATGTACTCCTGGGTGCCGGCGAATCCGGCCGACAGCGACTGGTAGAAGGGGTTCTCCAGGATCGCCCGGGCCCGCTCGGGGTCGGAGTGCTGCACCACGACCTCGTCGAACGTCCGTTTCATGTCCAGCATCATCGCGTGCAGCGAGCCGCCGGCCGACCGATCGATTCCAGCCACCTCGCGCGGGGTGTTGTCGAGTTCGGTCAGGCCCATCGACTGCGCCAGACGGCGCGCGGGGTCGATGGTGAGCACCACCGCAGTGCGCCCGCGCTCGGCGGCGCGCACGCCCAGTGCGGCGGCGGTGGTGGTCTTGCCGACACCGCCGGAGCCGCAGCAGACGATGATGCGGGCCTTGGGGTCGTCGAGCAGCGGATCGATCTCCAGCGGGGGGCTTTCCAGGCTCATCCGTGCGACCTCAGAACTCGGGCTCGTTGTACGCGGGGCCGGCGTCGGCTGTTCAGGCGGGCGTCGTCAGTCATCGTCCACGTCCACATCCACGTTCGCGGCGCGGGCGTCTTCGGCATCCTCGGAGTCGTCGGCGTCGTCCGGGGCTTCGTCGTCGTCCGGCGCGACGGGTGCGTGGGCGTCCTCGCGGGCGGGCGCCACCGCCTGGTGGCGCAGGCTCTCGGCGAGCCGGTAGAGCCCGCCGAGGTCCACTCCGTCGCCGAGCAGCTCCAACTCCCTTACCGGCAGGCCGAGTCCGGCGATCTCCGCGCGCTGCTCCCGCTCCAGCACCACGCGCTGGGCGTGCTCGTGGGCCTGGGCCAGGAGCGGCTCGACGAGGCGTTCCGCGACGCCGCCGCGGCGCGCGCCGCCGAGCCCGGCCTGGGACAGCGCCTTGGCGACGGCGGTCCTGCGCTTGCCGTTGCCGGCCGCACCGCCGCCGTTGCCGCTCGCCCCGCCCGTGCCGTTCGCGCCGCTCTCGGTGCCGGACACCTCGGCCAGTTCGGCGTCCGCCAGCATCACCGGCCGCACCATGTTGACGATCACCGCGCCCACCGGCAGCCCGGCCGAGCGCAGTTCCGCCACGCCGTCCATCGTCTCCTGGACCGGCATCTCCTCCAGGAGCGTCACCAGGTGGATCGCGGTCTGCGGGGACTTCAGCACCCTCATCACGGCCTGCGCCTGGTTGTGTATCGGGCCGACCCTGGCCAGGCCCGCGACCTCGTCGTTGACGTTGAGGAAGCGGGTGATGCGGCCGGTCGGCGGGGCGTCGAGCACCACCGAGTCGTACACCGGCCAGCCCGCCTTGTCCTTGCGGCGTACCGCCTCGCACACCTTCCCGGTGAGCAGGACGTCGCGCAGGCCGGGGGCGACGGTGGTGGCGAAGTCGATCGCGCCGAGCTTCCTCAGCGCCCGGCCGGCCCGGCCGAGCTTGTAGAACATGTCGAGGTAGTCGAGCATCGCCAGCTCGGCGTCGATGGCCAGGGCGTGCACCTCGCCGCCGCCCGACGCGGAAGCGATCCTGCGCTCCTCGTACGGCAGTGCCTCGGTCTCGAAGAGCTGGGCGACGCCCTGCCGCTCCTCGACCTCGCACAGCAGCACCCGGCGGCCCTCGGCCGCGAGGGCGAGCGCCAGTGCGGCGGCGACCGTGGTCTTGCCCGTGCCGCCCTTGCCCGTCACGACGTGGAGCCTGACGGCTGATGACTGTTGAGGGCTCACCCTTGCGAGCCTAACCATTCGGCGGCCCTGTCACCCCTCCGGCCGCCGGTTCGCCCTCCGGAGCCGCCGCACGTAGCGGGCCGCCCCAGGCACTAAAGTCGCGGTATGGCGAAGAAGTGGGAGTACGCGACCGTACCGCTGCTGGTGCACGCGACGAAGCAGATCCTGGACAACTGGGGCGAGGACGGCTGGGAGCTGGTCCAGGTCGTCCCGGGCCCGAACACCGAGCAGCTGGTCGCTTACATGAAGCGGGAGAAGGAGTGAGCGGGGCCGTCGCGTCGCGGCTCGCCGAACTGGGGCTGACCCTGCCGGACGTGGTGCCGCCGCTGGCCGCGTACCAGCCCGCGGTCCGCTCGGGCGCGTACGTGTTCACCTCGGGGCAGCTGCCGATGATCGAGGGGAAGCTGCCGGCGACCGGCAAGGTCGGCGCCGAGGTGTCCCCGGAGCGCGCCAAGGAACTCGCCGCGACCTGCGCGCTGAACGCCCTCGCGGCGGTCCGCTCGGTCGCGGGCGACCTGGACCGGATCGCCCGCGTGGTCAAGGTGGTCGGCTTCGTCGCCTCCGCGCCGGACTTCACCGGCCAGCCCGCGGTGGTCAACGGCGCCAGCGAACTGCTCGGCGCGGTGCTGGGCGACAAGGGCGTGCACGCGCGCAGCGCGGTCGGCGTCGCGGTGCTGCCGCTGGACGCGCCGGTCGAGATCGAGATCCAGGTCGAACTGGCCGACTGAGCCCGGACCGGCCGCCGCGGTGTGCGGTGGCCGGACGGGTGGCCGGGCGGCGCCGGTACGGCGATGCTGGTACGGCGACGGTTGAGGACGCGACGGGAGGGCGGCGCGGTGGGCGAGGGCACGCACGAAGGTGCCGGCGCTGCGGAGGACAGCGCGGACTCGGGCACGGGCAGGGGTGACGGCGCCGCACCGGCGCGGTCGGACCTGATCCTGCACCTCACCGAGCGCGCGCTGTGGGACGAGGCTCGCGCGATGGGCAGCTACGAACTGTCCACCCGCGACCGCACCCTCGGCGACGTCGGCTTCATCCACTGCTCGCTGCGCCACCAGCTCCCGGCGGTCGCCGCGCTGCTCTACGGCGCCGAGCCGGCCCGTACCGACCTGGTCGTCCTGGTGATCGCGGTGGACCGGCTCGACGTGCCGGTCCGCTACGAACCACCGGTCCCGGGCGGCGAGGAGTTCCCGCACATCTACGGCCCGCTGCCGGTCACCGCGGTGGTCGCGGTGGAGCCGTGGCCAGGGCCGTAACCGGGGCTGTCGCCGGGGCCGTAACCGAGGCCGTGGCGCGGGGTTGTCCACAGCCGTTCGGGTGACCCTCGAACAAATCGCCGCGGGCACGTAGGCTCCGGCCATGAGCAGCATGAACGGTGCCTCCTCCACCGCCGACTGGGCCGAGCGCGTCCGCGCCCTGGCCCGCGGCGAACTGGTCCCGGTCGACGCGCGACCCGCCGCGACCGTGCTGCTGCTGCGCGACCCCGAGGCGGGCGGCACCCGTGCCGGCGAGGCGGGCGGCGCGTCCGCGGGGGAGAGCGGCGGCCCCGCCGTCCACATGCTGCGCCGCCGCGCGTCCATGGCCTTCGCCGCGGGTGCGTACGCGTACCCCGGCGGCGGGGTCGACCCGCGGGACGAGCGGCCGGTGCGGTGGGCCGGACCGCCGCTGGAGTGGTGGGCGCGCACGCTCGGCGTGCCCGCGGGCCAGGCGCAGGCGGTGGTCTGCGCGGCGGTCCGCGAGACCTTCGAGGAAGCCGGGGTGCTGCTGGCCGGGCCCGACGGCGAGAGCGTGGTCGCCGACACCACCGGGCCGCGGTGGGAGGCCGACCGCGCCGCCCTGGTCGCCCACGACCTCGCCTTCGCCGACTTCCTGGCCGCCCGGGACCTGGTGCTGCGCTCGGACCTGCTCGCCCCGTGGGCGCGCTGGATCACCCCGGAGTTCGAGCGGCGGCGCTACGACACCTGGTTCTTCCTGGCCCTCCTGCCATCAGGCCAGCGCACCCGCGACGTCTCCGGCGAGGCCGACCACACCGTCTGGCTGCGCCCGGCCGAGGCGGTCGAGGGCCACGCCCGCGGCGAGATGGCGATGCTCCCGCCCACCCTCGCCACCCTCCGCTCGCTGCTGCCGTACGGACGCGCGGCCGACGCGCTGGCCGCGGCGGCCGACCGGGACCTGACCCCGGTGATCGCGCGGGCGTCCCTGGACGACGACGGCCGGGTCGTGCTGACCTGGCCCGGCCACGACGAGTTCAGCCGGGAGCAGCCGTGACCGCCACCCAGCCGCCGGGCCGCCCGCAGCCCACCGTCGGCGGCTCCGCCACCGCCCGCGCGCTGTGCGTCCTGGCGCCCAACCCGTCGCCGATGACGCTCGACGGCACCAACACCTGGATCGTCGCCGAGCCCGACTCCCCGCTGGCGGTCGTCATCGACCCCGGTCCGCTGGACGAGGAGCACCTGGCCCGGGTGATCGCCACCGCCGAGCAGCACGGCCGGCGGATCGCGCTGACCCTGCTCACCCACGGCCACCCGGACCACGCGGAAGGCGCCGCCCGCTTCGCGGAGCTGACCCGCACCCCGGTCCGCGCCCTCGACCCGGCGCTGCGGCTGGGCGACGAGGGACTGGCCGCGGGCGACACCGTGACCACCGGCGGCCTGGAACTGCGGGTGATCGCCACCCCCGGCCACACCGCCGACTCGCTCTCCTTCCACCTGCCGGCCGACCGGGCGGTGCTCACCGGCGACACCGTGCTGGGGCGCGGCACCACCGTGGTCGCCCACCCCGACGGCCGCCTCGGCGACTACCTGGACTCCCTGCGCCGGCTCCAGTCCCTCACCGTGGACGCCGAGGTGTCCACGGTGCTGCCCGGCCACGGCCCGGTGCTCGACGACGCGCGCGGCGCCGTCGAGTTCTACCTCGCCCACCGCGCGCACCGCCTGGCCCAGGTCGAGACCGCCGTCGAGTCCGGCCTGCGCACCCCTGCCGACGTGGTCGCCCACGTCTACGCCGACGTCGACCGCGCGCTCTGGCCCGCCGCCGAGCTGTCGGTCCGTGCCCAACTCGACTACCTGCGCGAACACGGACTCATCGAACTGCCATGACACTTCAGCCCTCGCCCTCGCCCTCGCCGTCCTCTCCCGCGTCCCCGGCCGGGTCCCCGGCCGACGAGGCCACCGCCCCCGCCACCGCCCTGTTCGCGCCCTGGTCACCCTCCTTCGTCCAGGACCCCTACCCCGCCTACGCGGCCCTGCGGGCGGCCGGCCGCGCGCACCGCTTCGACCCCACCGACCAGTGGCTCGTCCCGCACTACGACGACGTCAGCGCCCTGCTGCGGGACCGCCGGCTCGGCCGCACCTACCTGCACCGCTTCAGCCACGAGGAGTTCGGCCGCCAGGCGCCGCCGCCCGCGCACGAACCGTTCACCACCCTCAACGGCAACGGGATGCTGGACCTCGAAGCGCCCGTGCACACCCGTATCCGCCGCCTCGTCGCCAAGGCGTTCACCCCGCGGATGGTGGACGACCTCGCGCCGACCGTGCACCGGCTCGCCGCCGAGCTGATCGCCGCCCTGCGCGCGGACGGCGGCGGCGACCTGCTGGCCCGCGTCGCCGAGCCGCTGCCGGTCGCGGTCATCGCCGAGATGCTGGGGGTGCCGCCCGCCGACCGCGCCCTGCTGCGCCCGTGGTCGGCGGCCATCACCGGCATGTTCGAGCTGAACCCGTCCGAGGAGACCGCCCGGCTCGCGGTGCGGGCCAGCGAGGAGTTCTCCGACTACCTGCGCGGCCTGATCGCCACCCGCCGCCGCGCCCCCGGCGAGGACCTGATCAGCGCCCTGATCGCCGCACACGACGACGGAGACGTGCTCAGCGAGCAGGAGATGATCTCCACCTGCGTGCTGCTCCTCAACGCAGGCCACGAGGCCACCGTCAACACCACCACGCTCGGCTGGCTCCAGCTCTTCCGGCACCCCGACCAGCTGCGCCTGCTGAGCGACGCCACCGCCGGAGCCGTCACCACGGCCGCCGCCGGCACTTCCGCCGGCGCCTCGGCCGGCGACGAACTGCTGCGCGGCGCCGTCGAGGAGATGCTGCGCTACGACACCCCGCTCCAGCTCTTCGAGCGCTGGGTGCTGGACGACATCGAGATCGGCGGCACCACCATCCCGCGCGGCTCCGAGGTGGCCCTGCTGTTCGGCTCCGCCAACCGCGACCCGGCCCGCTTCCCCGACCCCGACCGCTTCGACATCACCCGGCCCGCGGCCGGCAACAAGCACGTCACCTTCGGCGCCGGCATCCACTTCTGCCTGGGCGCGCCGCTGGCCCGGCTCGAACTCACCGCGTCCTTCGGCACCTTCCTGCGCGAAGCCCCCGGCATGCGGCTGGTCGAGGAGCCCGCCTGGCGCCCCGGCTACGTGATCCGCGGCCCGGAACAGCTGCTCGTCACCTGGTGACGGCGGTCTCCCACCCGGGCGGGGGCCGGCCTTCAGCCCCCGCCCAGGTCCCGGCGCCGCAGCCCGGCCAGGCCCGCCGTGAGCGCCACGGCGGCGGCGCATATCAGCCAGGCGTACGGCGACGCCGCCACGCTGGTGCCCGCGCGGCCGAACGGTACCGAGCCCGAGGTGATGACCTTCGTCGAGCGGTTCGCCGCCGAGATGGTCGAGGCCGGGACGCAGCGCATGCCCGCCCGGGTCTTCGCCGCCTTGCCGGCCTCCGAGGACGGCGCCCTCAGCTCCGCGGAACCGGGCGAGCGGCTCCAGGTCAGCCCCGCCGCCGTGTCCGGTGCGGTGCGGTACCTCGCGCAGGTGGGCATGCTCGTCCGCGAGCGGGAGCCCGGCTCACGCCGCGAGCGGTACCGGGCAGGGCCGCGGACCGAACACCCGGCCGGCCCTGGCGACCCACCTCATGCCCGCCCCCGGGCCCGGCCTTACCGCGGCACCGTCAGCCGCCATGCCGACGGCTCCACCGTCCACGTACGCGACCGCACCGGACCGGTGATCGCCGAGTCGGCCCGGTAGCGGAAGTCGCGGCCGGAGACGGTGATGGTGCGCGCCCGGGCGCGCACCTGCGCGGAGCCCGGGGTGCGGCGGACGAAGATCTCGGCGAGCCCGGTGGGCGCGGGCCGCACCGACACCTCGTGCACCGGCTCGTCCAGGTCGGCGAGCAGCACTCCGTCGGCCTCGACCCGCAGCCGCTGGCGGCGCGGCGGCGGATTGCCGTTGACCGGGATCGGTGAGGTCAGCGTGCGCACCAGGGAGCGGGCGGTCTTCTCCACCGGCGTCCACCAGTGCGCGGCGGTGTGCGCGACCGGTGAGCCGCACGGCAGGCTGAGCGTGCCGAGCACGATGCCGCCGCTCTCGTCGACCAGCAGGTCCAGCTCGCGCTCCACGCCGTCGAGCACCGCGCGGGCCGCCGCGGGCACCTGCACCGGCACCCCCAGCGCGCGCACCAGCGTGGAGCGCGGCCCGATCGGCACCACCGACAGCGGGGAGTCGTGCAGGGTGCGCTCGCGCCGCAGCGCGTTGACCGTGCGCAGCAGGGCCGCGTCGTCGCCCAGCACCACCAGATGGCGCCGGCCGCGATGGGCGAGCGCCCGCTCGGCCTCCTCGGCGGACTCGGGGAACGCCATCTTCACGGAGGCCGCGCCCGCACACAGCACATCCTTGGCGATCCGGACGGATTCGCCGTCGGTGGCGCGTGCGGCGGGGTCGATGACCACGAGCAGGGGATGCCCGGCCGGGACGTGAGCCGACACCTTGGTCCTTCCTCAGGTAAAGTCTTGGTGCAAGAGCCCCTTGCGCCTTTGCGTCAGGGGCTTCGTCTATTCCGGGGCAGGTTCGACGGCTCTCTGCACGTTGGACATGCCCCGCCCGGAAGGGGTGTACGCCTGTGCCCGCACTTGTGCTGCTCGGTGCTCAGTGGGGTGACGAGGGCAAGGGGAAGGCCACCGACCTGCTCGGCGGCTCAGTGGACTACGTGGTGCGTTACCAGGGCGGTAACAACGCCGGTCACACGGTCGTCGTCGGCGACCAGAAGTACGCACTGCATCTGCTCCCCTCCGGAATCCTGTCACCGGGCTGTGTCCCGGTGATCGGCAACGGTGTCGTCGTCGACCCGAAGGTCCTGCTCTCCGAGCTGAGCGGACTCAACGAGCGCGGCGTCGACACGTCCAAACTGCTGATCAGCGGCAACGCCCATCTGATCACGCCGTACCACCAGACCATCGACAAGGTGACCGAGCGCTTCCTGGGCAACCGGAAGATCGGCACCACGGGCCGCGGCATCGGGCCGGCCTACGCGGACAAGATCAACCGGGTCGGCATCCGGGTGCAGGACCTCTTCGACGAATCGATCCTTCAGCAGAAGGTCGAGGCCGCGCTCCAGGACAAGAACCAGATCCTGGTCAAGATCTTCAACCGGCGGGCCATCACCACCGAACAGGTCGTCGAGGAGTACCTCGGCTACGCGGCGCAGATCAAGGACTTCGTCGCCGACACCACGCTGGTGCTGAACAACGCGCTGGACGCCGGCAAGGTCGTGCTCATGGAAGGCGGGCAGGGCACGCTCCTGGACGTCGATCACGGCACCTACCCCTTCGTCACCTCGTCGAACCCGACGTCCGGCGGTGCCTGCACCGGCAGCGGTGTCGGCCCCACCAAGATCACCCGGGTGATCGGTATCCTCAAGGCGTACACAACGCGTGTGGGCTCCGGACCGTTCCCCACCGAGCTGCTGGACGAGGACGGCGACAAGCTCCGCACCATCGGACGCGAGTTCGGCGTCACCACCGGACGCGACCGTCGCTGCGGCTGGTTCGACGCGGTGATCGCCCGTTACGCGACCCGAGTCAACGGCCTCACCGACTTCTTCCTCACCAAGCTGGACATCCTCACCGGCTGGGAGCGCATCCCGGTCTGCGTGGCCTACGAGGTCGACGGCCGCCGGGTGGACGAACTCCCCTACAGCCAGAGCGACTTCCACCACGCGAAGCCGATCTACGAGTACCTGCCCGGCTGGTCGGAGGACATCACCGGCGCCAAGTCCCTCGCCGATCTGCCGAAGAACGCGCGGGACTACGTGAAGGCGCTGGAGGAGATGTCGGGCGCGCCGATCTCGGCGATCGGGGTCGGCCCCGGCCGGGACGAGACGATCGAGATCAACTCCTTCCTCTGAGGTCCTCCGGGTTCGCGAACCCTGAGGCCGAGCCGCCGCGCGCCCCCCGCGTGCCACGCACAGGTAAGCCCCGCCCACCCTGGTGAGCGGGGCTTACCCGTAGGTCCCGACGCGCCTGTGGACCCGACGTGTCAGCCGTCGACCTTGGTGTACGTCAGCGGCGCCTTGCCGTCGTCCAGGTCGCTGCGCTGAAGGTGGGTCGAGTCGACCAGGCTCAGCTCGCTGGCGTCGCCCGGGGCACAGGAGGACGCGGGCGTGCCGCTGACCACCTTCGACGCGCTCAGCTCCACCGGCGGCCCCGGCGCGGTCACCTTCATGTCCCAGAAGCAGGAGTACGACGCGCTGTCACCCGACAGCTCCACGTCGCCGTTCTCGTGCACCGTCAGCGTCCGCGTGTTGTCGCCGTTGTCGGCGCTGGTGAACGAGGTCCGCCAGGTGCCCACCATCTCGCGCAGCCCGCCGGCGCCCATCGGTATCGGCTCCCGTGTCGACGGGCCCGTAGGCGCCGCGCCGGAGGGGGCCGTCGAGGGCGCCTTCGTCGAAGGGGTCGGCCCCGGACCGGCCTTGTCGTCGGTGCCGTCACGCGTCGCGACGTACGCGGTCGCCCCGCCCGCCACGAGCACGAGGGCCACCCCCGCCGCCACGAGCGGCCAGCGCTTGCGGCGAGGCGCCGGCGGCTCGGGTTCCGCCGGTCCAGGCGGCGCGGGCATCCCGCCCGGCGCCTTCGGGGCCCCCGGCGCCGCTACGGGACCCGGCACCGGCCCGGGCGCGCCGGTCATCTGCGGCAGCGGCGCGGTAGGCGGCACCGCTGCCTGCGCGACCGCCGGCTGCGCGACCGCGGGTTCTTGCGCGACTGCGGGCTGCGCGACCACCGGTTCCTGCGCGACCGCCGGCTGTGCGACTGCCGGCTGCGCGACCGCGGGTTCCTGTGCGACTGCCGGCTGCGCGACCGCCGGTTCCTGCGCGGGCACCGGCTGCGCGACCGCCGGTTCCCCCGCGGCACCTGCCGTGAACCCGGCCGGCGGCTCCGCCGCCCTCGCGCCGGGCCGCACCTTGGCACGGGTCAGCACCATGGTCTCGGCCGACTCCGCGGGAGCCTCCAGCGGCGCCTCCACCTCGGCCTCCAACTCCAGCAGCCGCACCGCGTGCCGCCCCAGCCGAGCGACGATCGCCCCGGGCAGCCAGGGCTCCCCGTCCGCGTCGGCGTCCTGCGCACCGTCCTCGCCGAGCAGCCGCCGTACGTCCGCGAGGGACGGCCGTGCGTCCGGTTCCTTGGCCAGGCAGGCGGCCACCAGGGCGCGCAGTCCCTCCGGTACGGCGTCCAGGTCCGGCGGTTCCTGCACGATGCGGAACATCTGCGCGTGCACCCCGCTGGAGGCCGCGCCGAACGGCTGGAGTCCGGTGGCGGCGTAGGCCAGCACCGAGCCGAGGCAGAAGATGTCGCAGGCGGGGGTGACGCGGTCGCCCCTCACCTGTTCGGGTGACATGAACCCGGGCGACCCGATCATCGCCCCGGTACTGGTCAGCGACGAGTCGGCGACCGTCTCCAGGGCGCGGGCGATACCGAAGTCGATCACCCGGGGGCCGTCGATCGTGATCATCACGTTGGACGGTTTGAGGTCGCGGTGCACCAGCCCGGCGCCATGGATGTCGGCCAGGGCGTGGGTCAGCCCCGCCGCCAGGACGCGGACCGAGTGCTCCGGCAGCGGCCCGTACTCCTTGGCGACGACCTGCTGGAGCGACGGCCCGGGCACGTAACCGGTGGCCACCCACGGGACGTCCGCCTCGGTCTCGGCGTCGAGCACCGGCGCCGTCCAGCGCCCGCCGACCTTCCGTGCCGCACGCACCTCGCGCCGGAATCTGGTGCGGAACTCCTCCTGCTCCGCCAGATGCGCCCGCACCACCTTCACCGCGACCGTACGGCCGCGCTGCGACCTGGCCAGGAAGACCTGCCCCATCCCGCCGGAGCCGAGCCTCCCCAGCAGTCGGTACGCACCGATCCAGCGCGGATCGTCGGTCCTCAGCTCGTCCATCGCCCGTCCTGCCCCCGCTCTCCGCCACCCCGGCCGCAGATCGCCGCCGGTCGCAACGGCCCAGCCTTCACGGCGAAGAATAAGCATACGAACGCCAGTCGCCTATGGTGTGCGAGGGTGCGGCGGGCACCGCAGTGACGGCTGGTTACGGCGAGGAGGCGGTATGCGGGACGGCGGGCCGCAGGTGCGGCGCAGCAGCCTGCGCCAGCAGATCGCCGACGCCCTGCGGGACGAGATCCTCACCGGCCGGCTCCAGGCCGGGCGGCACTTCACCGTCAAGGAGATCGCCGAGACCTACGGGGTCTCCGCCACCCCGGTGCGCGAAGCCCTCGTCGACCTCGCCGCGCAGGGCCTGCTGGAGGTCGAGCAGCACCGCGGCTTCCAGGTCCGGCAGTTCACCGCCGCCGACTTCCGCTCGCTCACCGAGGCCCGCACCCTCGTCGTGGACGCGGCCTTCCGCTGGATGACCGAGTACGGTGCCGCCGACCCGTCGCCCGACGCCATCGCGTCCGTACGGCGCCGCGCCGAGGCCGCCGTACGCGCCGCGCAGGCCGGCGTCCTGGACGTACTGATCGGCTGCGACCTGCGGTTCTGGCGCGAGCTCGCGGCCATGGGCGGCAACCCGCACCTGAGCGAGTTCCTGGACCGGGTGCGCGCCCAGGCGTGGATCTACGCGGTGCCGCACCTCCGCTCGCTGACCGACCTCGCGGGCGTGTGCTGGTCCGGCCACGTCGCCCTGGTCGACGCGGTCGCCGAGCGCGACACCGCCACCGCGCTCCAACTCACCCACGAGTACGGCGAGCACACTCTCGCGCTGGTCGAGAGGCTCGCCCTGGCACGCTCCTGACGCGACCTGTCCCGTCGCCTTAGGCTGTACGCCCCCGACCGGATGGAGTTGCTTCGTGGCCTGCGACCTGTGGCTCGTGCCTCTCGTGGATGTGCTGTGCCACAGCCCGGAAAACCCGTTCTCCGAGGAACTCGCCCGCTACGACAAGGCGTTGGCCGAGGCGGGCCAGCCGCCCGTGCCCGTCTACAACTACATGCCGGGGCTTTCCGGCGACGTGGCGCCGGTGGCCTGCTTCGACTACGACGCGCTGCACTTCCTGCGCCGCGCCTACCTGCTGGCCCTCCAGGGCCTCGAAGTCACCCCGGTCGACGCGCTCGGCGGCGACTACGAGGAACTGCTGGAGATGTTCGAGACCACCGCGCAGACCTCGCACCTGGTCTGGCACTACGACCACGCGGGCGCCTACGTCCCCCTCGACTTCCCCCAACCCGTCGTCAACGACGAGCTCCTCGAAGGCGGCGGTCCGCTCGGCTCCAGCCACGGCCTGCTGCGCGAGCTCGACTTCGTCGCGCCCGCCATCGGGATCGACCCGGCGAGGCCCCCGGCCGCCCCCGAGCCCCCGGCCCGCCACACCACCCTCGAAGAGCCCGCGCTCACCCCCACCGCCACGGGTCCCTTCGCCCGCGAACACCACGTCTGGCTCGGCCTCCACGCCGCCGCCACCCGCTCCCTCGGCCAGGGCTCGATGATCGTCTTCAGCTGAACGGCCCCCCCACGGACAGCCGTTCGGTGCCCAGACAGCCCGCACAGCTCACCTCGGCGCTTCCGGGGGGCGTTGGCGGGGCATGGTGGGGCGGGTGCTGGGGTGGGGGAGGCGCAGGCCCGAGGGCGGGGTGGGACGGGGAGCGGGGGGTGGGGCGGGGGACTGGCTGCGGAGGGCGGCCGCGGCGGAGTGGGCGCCGAAGTCCACCATCCAGCCGGAGGTCTCCACGCGGACGAGGTCGGCGATGTCCTCGCAGAAGCCGCGCAGGACCGTGAGGCAGCGCTCGGCGGCCTCGGCGGCGGTCCCCTCGGTGGGCCCGAGCACTTCGCGGACGCTCTCGGCGGCCCAGTCGAAGCGGAGCGCCTCGATGCGGCGCTGCACGGCCTGCGCGGTCGCGACGTCCCGCATCCAGCCGGTGGTGAGCCCGAGCAGGCGGTCGGCGGCGACGCACGCACCGGCGAGCAGCAGCGCGAGGTAGCCCCAGCGGGCCGGCGACCTGCCGCCGTCGGCGAGTTCGATCAGCGGGAGCGCGGCGGCGGCCGCGCCGCAGACGGTGGCGCATAGCCGGAGCACGCGGGCGGCCCGCCGCTTCGGCAGGCGGCCGCGCAGGTACCAGTCCGCGGTGCGCAGGGCGCCGTCCTCGGCCCAGCGGTACAGCTCCTGGAGGCGCTCGGCGGGCTCGGCCCAGTCGCCGAGCGGGAGGGGCAGCGCCCGAAGGTCGTCGGGGTGACGGTGCAGCGCCCGCCGCGAGGGCTCGTCCCGAGAAGCCCCCTCGGGAAACATGTCAGGCTGGCTCACTGCGAAGGCTCCCTCGACTGCTGCGCACCGGGCGTACCCGAAGTACCCGGCACCCGCCGGTTGAAGTTCCCTTCTTACCGCCGAACGGCTGAGCCAGATGCACCGATATCCGGAATTCGCCCCGTAAGGCCCGTGTGATCAGGTATAGGCCGCTTGTCGCCGTCGCTCGAAAGAGTGAGGGCGGCCGGGCCCGGCCGGGCCCACTACCCTGGTGCGCGTGAAGGTCCTTGTCATCGGCGGCGGTGCCCGCGAACACGCCCTGTGCCGTTCCCTGTCCCTCGACCCCGAGGTCACCTCGCTGCACTGCGCCCCCGGCAACGCCGGCATCGCGGAGGTCGCCGAGCTGCACCCGGTCGACATCATGGACGGTGCCGCCGTCGCCGGCCTCGCGGGGGAACTCGGCGCCGACTTCGTGATCGTCGGCCCCGAGGCGCCGCTGGTCGCCGGGGTCGCCGACGCCGTACGGGAGCGGGGCATCGACTGCTTCGGCCCGTCCCGGGAGGCCGCCGCGCTGGAGGGCTCGAAGGCGTTCGCCAAGGACGTGATGGCCGCGGCCGGGGTGCCGACCGCCCGGTCCTACGTCTGCACCACGCCCGAGGAGATCGACGCGGCGCTGGACGCCTTCGGCGCGCCCTACGTCGTCAAGGACGACGGGCTCGCGGCGGGCAAGGGCGTCGTGGTCACCGAGGACCTGGCCACCGCCCGGGCGCACGCGCTGGCCTGCGACCGGGTGGTGATCGAGGAGTTCCTCGACGGGCCCGAGGTGTCGCTGTTCGCGGTGACCGACGGCGAGACGGTGCTGCCGCTCCAGCCCGCGCAGGACTTCAAGCGCGCCCTGGACGCCGACGAGGGCCCCAACACCGGTGGCATGGGCGCGTACTCACCGCTGCCGTGGGCCGACCCGAAGCTGGTCGAGGAGGTGGAGCGGACCGTGCTCCAGCCGACCGTCGACGAGCTGCGGCGGCGCGGCACCCCCTTCGCCGGGCTGCTCTACGCGGGACTGGCGATCACCTCGCGCGGCGTGCGGGTGATCGAGTTCAACGCGCGCTTCGGCGACCCCGAGACCCAGGTGGTGCTGGCCCGGCTGCGCACCCCGCTGGCGGGGCTGCTGCGGGCGGCCGCCACCGGCCAGCTCGCCGCCTGGCCGGAGCTGCGCTGGAGCGACGGCGCGGCGGTCACCGTGGTCATCGCGTCGTACAACTACCCGGACACCCCGCGCACCGGCGACCCGATCACCGGGCTCGCCGATGTCGCCGAGCAGGACGAGCACGCCTACGTCCTGCACGCCGGTACCCGTACGGCGGACGACGGACGGGTCGTTTCGGCGGGCGGCCGGGTGCTGTCGGTCACGGCCACCGGAGCGAGCCTGGCCAAGGCCCGCGACCGTGCCTACCGCGCGGTCGGGCGGATCGGCCTCGACGGCGGCCACCACCGCGGTGACATCGCCGCGAAGGCGGCCGAGGCCGCCCAGGACTGAGCCGCCGCCCGCCCAGGACCGAGCTGCCGACCGCGCCGGGCGGCAGCACCGCGCGGTCACCCCGGCGGTACCCGTGCGGCACCCCTGCGGCACATCTGCGCGAGAGTGCGACGTCTGCCCGAAAGCCACTCCAAGGAGTGATGCCTGGGCCATACGGCTGACTCCTCCCCGGCACCCAACTATGGTGCCCGAAAGGCGCACCCCGGGGGCATTGCGGCAAACAGCCGTACGGCATTGCGATGTCGGTGGGCGGTGCGACAGTGGGGAGAGGCCGTCACCGAGGCGGCCACCGCCAGCGCAGGGGGTGCCAGCCGATGGCCGGAGAAGCAGGTGAGGCCGCTGCGCGGGCACGTGCGGGCGCGGTGCTGAGGCTGCGCGGATCGGCGCTCGCCGTCGCCCTGCTGCCCGCGGCGGCCGCGGTGGTGCTGCACGCGGGCCGGGCCACCGGCCGGATCGACGGCCCGGCGTGGGACGGCGTGCGCTGGGGGCTGACCGGTGTCGCCCTGCTCGTGCTCGCGGTGGCCGCGGCCGTCGCCGCCGTGATCGTCCGCGCCGAGCCCGCGGTCAGCCCCACCGTCCCGGTCGCCGAGTCCGCCGCGCCCGACCTGTACCTGATGGTCCGGGACCTCGCCGACCGGCTCCAGGTGCCGCCGCCCTCGTCGATAGAGCTGACTCCCGACTGCGACAGCTGGTTGGAGGACCGCAGGCACAAGGCCGGCGGGACCGACGCCGAGCGGCGCCCGGGACCGGTCCTCGTGGTCGGCTCGCCCTTCATGTGGTGGATGCGGATCGCGGAGCTGCGCGCCCTGCTCGCGCCCGTCGTCGCCGGCACCGCCCCCTCGGCCGACCCGGAGATATCCGCGGCCCGCCGCTTCGTCCGCGGCCTGGACGCGGCGGCCGCCGTCGCCGCCCAGGGCAGCGCCCGCCCCGGCGGGCGGGGGGTGCTGGGCCGCCCGGTGTACGCCTTCCTCGGCTGGGTCGCTCGGCTGCTGCTGCGCGCCTGCCGGGTCCACGCGGCGGAGATGGAGCGCGGGGTCGCCGCCTCGGCCTCCGAGCGTGCCCAGGCGGTCGACTACGGACTGCGGATCGTCGCCCAGGAGCAGGTCGGGCTCGCCTACGCGGGCTGGGACCGGCTGCTCACCCGGGTCGCGCTGCCCGCCTGGCGGATCGGCCGCTGGCCGTCCCGGCTGCACGCGGGCGTGGTCGCCGCGCTCACCGAGCTGTCCCGGCGCGACCGGCTCGCCGACGGCTTCGAGACCCGGCTGGGCGAGCGCCCGGCCTGCGACCTGCTGGAGGAGCCCGGCACCGTCGACGAGGCGGTCTCCCTGCTGGCCGCGCGGATCTTCCACGGCGGCCCGGACCGGGCCAGGCCCGGCTGGGAACCGGTGGGCTGGGCCCGCTACCCCGCCGAGGTCGTGGACCGGCTCTGGCGCGAGGAGGCCGGCCGCCTGATACGGGTGATCGAGGAGATGCGGCCGTCCGCCGTCGAACCCGCGGCCGCGGTCTCCTCCCCGGCCGCCGCCGGTCGCGCGCTGCTGGTCGGCGGGGAGGGCGAGGCGCCCTTCGGCGCGGTGACGCTGGAGCGGGTCATCGACCGGCTCGCCGTCGCCGGCGGGCAGCAGGGCGAGGAGGTCGCCGCCCGGCTGGAGGCGGCGCCGCCGCTCGGGCCGTACGCGGATGCGGCCGCCGCGTATCCGCTCGTGCCCCAGCGGACCGGGCGCGAGCTGCTGGTCGACCACGTGGTGGCGCTGGTCTGCTGCGCCGCCGTCGACACCGCGGGCGCCGGCGCCGGGCTCGACTGGCTCGACGGTCCCGCGCTGCGCATGCCCGGGGTCCGCCGCAGCGAGCTGACCGCGGCCGTGCTGCACCTGGTGGAGAGCGGTGACCCGGCCCCGCTGCGCGCCTGGGTCGGCGGCACCCCCATCCGCCCGGACAAGCCGCTGCGGCTGCCGTAGCGGGACCGCCCGGGGTTGCCTGGTCCGGTCGGCTCCCGGACCGGCCCTCGGTGGCGCGCCGGGGGAGTACCGCAAACCCCCACCCCGCCGTACGGAACAACTTGAGAAGAGGGAAACTGTACGAAACGTGACTGTCAGGGTGCATTGTGTGATGTGCTGGGCGTGAGCAGACCGCACCGTTGCACCCGGCGGCGCGGGAAGTGGTTGGCGCGGGAAGTGGTTGGCGCGGGGAGGCGATCGGCGTGGGGGAAGTACGGCGATGGGAGTCGGGGGCGCTGGCGCATGGGGTCTCGGACCCGTTCGGACAGGGCCCGCTGCCCTGGCTGAGGGGCGAGCCGCAGTATCCGGGCGACGACGGCCAGGTGGTGCCGTGGTACGTGGACCTCGCCGCGAGCAACGGCAAGGCACCGCGCAAGCCGCACCTGCCGGGCCCGCGCACCGCGGACGACGTGCGCCGCCAGATCAAGGGCTTCGCCGCGGAGGCCGCCGCGGCACCCGGGCAGGCGATCGACTTCAGGATCACCGTGGACCCGCCCCAGGAGTTCACCGTCGACGTCTACCGGATCGGCCACTACGGCGGCGACGGCGCCGCCCAGGTCACCGCGAGCCCCCGGCTGTCCGGCATCGCGCAGCCCGCCCCGCTCGCGGCGGGCCGTACCGTCTCGTGCCACCACTGGTGGCAGTCCTGGCGGCTGCACATCCCGCCGTACTGGAAGACCGGCGCGTACGTCGCGGTGCTGACCACCGCGGACGGCTACCGCAGCCATGTGCCGTTCACCGTGCGGGATCTGGAGGCCCCGGCCGACCTGCTGCTCCTGCTGCCGGACATCACCTGGCAGGCGTACAACCTGTACCCGGAGGACGGCAGGACCGGCGCCAGCCTCTACCACGCCTGGGACCCCGAGGGCCGGCTGCTCGGCGAGGAGGAGGCGGCCACCACCGTCTCCTTCGACCGCCCCTACGCGGGCGCCGGCCTGCCCCTGCACATCGGGCACGCCTACGACTTCGTCCGGTACGCCGAGCGGTACGGCTACGACCTCGCGTACGCCGACGCCCGCGACCTGCACGCGGGCCGGATCGACCCGACCCGCTACCGGGCGCTGATCTTCCCCGGCCACGACGAGTACTGGTCCCGCCCGATGCGCCGGGCCGCCGAGGAGGCCCGCGCGGCCGGCACTTCGCTGGTCTTCCTCTCCGCGAACACCATGTACTGGCAGGTGGACCTGGCGCCGGCCGCCGACGGCGGCCCCGACCGGCTGCTGACCTGCCGCAAGCGCCGGGCCGAGAGCGGCCAGGGCGAGGCGGCGAAGGGCCGCACCGCGCTGTGGCGCGACCAGGGCGAGCCGGAGCAGCAGTTGATCGGCGTGCAGTACGCCGGGCGGGTGCCACAGCCCGCGCCGCTGGTGGTGCGCAACGCCGACCACTGGCTGTGGGAGGCCACCGGCGCGACCGAGGGCACCGAGATCCCCGGACTGGTCGCGGGCGAGGCCGACCGCTACTTCCCGCGCACCCCGCTGCCGGACTCCACCGAGCGCATCCTGCTCGCCCACTCCCCGTACGAGGCGACCGACGGCCGGATGTGCCACCAGGAGACGTCGCTGTACCGCGCGCCCAGCGGGGCGTACGTCTTCGCCTCCGGCACCTTCGCCTGGTCGCCGGCGCTCGACCGGCCCGGCCACGTGGACCCGCGCGTGCAGCGGGCGACGGCGAACCTGCTGGACCGGATCTGCAAGCGGGACTGAGCAAGCGGAACCGAGCAAGCGGGACCGAGCGAACCGGAGCGCGCGGGGCCGGGGGCGGGCCCTTGCACGCCGCCACCTCCCGGGTAGGCGAGAATCGGAGTCGAGCCACCGACTGGGGAGGACCCACCCATGCCCGGATTCGTCGACAAGCCCGAGCCCGTCCAGGTGCCCGGCCTGACTCACCTGCACACCGGGAAGGTGCGGGACCTGTACCGGAACGACGCCGGCGAGCTGGTGATGGTGGCCAGTGACCGCATCTCCGCGTACGACTGGGTGCTGCCCACCCTCATCCCGGACAAGGGCAGGGTGCTGACCCGGCTGTCGCTGTGGTGGTTCGACCAGCTCGCGGACCTGGTGCCGAACCATGTGGTCTCCACCGAGGTGCCGGCCGGCGCGCCCGCCGACTGGGAGGGGCGCACCATGGTCTGCCGTGCGCTGCGGATGGTCCCGGTCGAGGCGGTGGCCCGCGGCTACCTGGCCGGCTCCGGCCTGGTCGAGTACGACCGCAGCCGTACCGTGTGCGGCGTCGCGCTGCCCGAGGGCCTGGTCGACGGCTCGGAGCTGCCCGCGCCGATCTTCACCCCGGCGACCAAGGCCGCGGTCGGCGAGCACGACGAGAACGTGTCGTACGAGGAGGTGGCCCGCCAGGTCGGCGCGGAGACCGCCGCGCTGCTGCGGCAGAACACGCTCGCGGTCTACACCCGGGCCCGTGACGTCGCCGCCGAGCGCGGGCTGATCCTGGCCGACACGAAGTTCGAGTTCGGCTACGACGACGCGGCCGCGGACCGGGAGGGCGGCGCGCCCCTGGTGCTCGCCGACGAGGTGCTCACCCCGGACTCCTCCCGCTTCTGGCCCGCCGACGGGTGGGAGCCCGGGCACGCACAGCCCTCGTACGACAAGCAGTTCATCCGCGACTGGCTCACCTCGTCCGCCTCCGGCTGGGACCGGCACAGCGAGCAGCCCCCGCCCGAGTTGCCTGCGGCCGTCGTCGACCACTCCCGCGCCCGCTACATCGAGGTGTACGAACGGCTGACCGGACTGCCCTGGGCGTAGCCGCGGCGACCTGCGGCGCCCGCGCGGCCAGGGTTCCGCTTCGCCTCCGACCGCGCCGCCGGCACCAGTTGCCGGCACCGGCACCTGCACCGGCGGCGCGGCGGCCCCCCCTGTCGTTCGGCTTCTCGTGGGTCCCTGTTTCACCCCGCGGCGGGCAAAGCCGTGGAGAATCAGGCGGCGTAAGGACTCCTGCCACCCAACGTGGAGTGTCACTGTGCGCGCAAAGGTTCTTCTCGCCGGCCCGACCGTCCTGCTGACCGCCATGGCCTGCCTCGCCGGCGGGGGCACCGCCCAGGCCCATGGCGGACCGGCGGACCGGCCCGGAAAGCCGGCGGCGGGCAACTGCTCCCCGGACGTCCGGATCAGCGGCTTCTCCGACGCCCTGGACAAGACGACCTTCGACGGCACCTTCGTCGGCAACCTCTCCGCGCTCGCTCCGGACGCGCACGGCACCCTGGACGCGCTCTCCGACCGGTCGTCGCTGTTCACGCTGAGCGGCCGCACGTTGGGCGACCTCGCCCCGGAGAAGGTCGTCCCGCTCGCCGACGAGAAGGGCCAGCCGCTCGACTCCGAGGCCCTGGCCGTCGACCGGGACGGCACCCGGCTGATCACCTCCGAGGTCGAGCCGACGATCCGGCGCTACAGCCGGGACGGATCGCAGATCCTCGGCAGCCTGCCGGTGCCCGACGCGCTGAAGGTCGCCCCCGCCGGGCGGGCCACCTCCAACCTCACCTTCGAGGGGCTGGCGTTCCAGCCCGGCGGCCGCACGCTGGTCGCGTCCATGGAGGGCGCGCTGTCCGGCGACAACCACGATCTCGTACGGTTCCAGACCTGGCAGCGCGGCGGAAACGGCCGGGACTTCACGCTCGGGCGGCAGTACGCCTACCACGTGGACACCGACGCCAACGGCACGCTCCTGGGGGTGTCCGACATCGCGGCCACCGGTGACGGCCGGCTGCTGGTGCTGGAGCGCGGGTTCACCGCGGGAGTCGGCAACACCATACGGCTCTACCTGGCCGACCCGGGCCGCGCCGGCGATGTCAGCCGCGTCACCGACCTGACCGGGCAGCGGAACGTCAAGGTCATGCCGAAGACCCTGCTCGCCGACATCGGCGACTGCCCCTCCCTCGGCGCCACCGCCAAGCAGCCCCAGCCGAACCCGCTGCTGGACAACATCGAGGGCATGGCCGTCACCGGGCACGCGCCCGGCGGCGCGCTGCGCCTGCTGCTCGTCAGCGACGACAACCAGGGCGCCACGCAGACCACCCGGTTCTACGCGCTGACCGCACGGCTGCCCCGGCGCTGAGGGACCCGGCGCGCGCTGCGGACCCGACGCGCACCGCGGACACGGCGAAGGCCCCGGTCGAAGTGACCGGGGCCTTCCTCCTGCTGGAGCGGACGACGAGATTCGAACTCGCGACCCTCACCTTGGCAAGGTGATGCTCTACCAACTGAGCCACGTCCGCAGGGCGTGCCGATACTGTACCCGATACCCGGCGGTGCCGAGGAAAACGGGGTGGGCCGGCGGCCGGAGGGCAACGAAAAGCCCCAGACCGTCGGTCTGAGGCTTCTCTTCTGAGCGGACGACGAGATTCGAACTCGCGACCCTCACCTTGGCAAGGTGATGCTCTACCAACTGAGCCACGTCCGCATGCGCTGCGACCACTGTACCCGATCGGCCGCCAAGGGCCGAACGAGTTGGTGATCAGAGCGGGTGACAGGAATCGCACACTGCGCCTCCCCCCTGGAAGGGGGGCGCTCTACTACTGAGCTACACCCGCGTGACCTCCGCTGACCTGGGCTTTTCGGCCCCGTCCTGCGGTGTGCCCTCAGACTAGCGGACGACCGGGGGTGGCTGTCCAATCGACACCGGCCGGGCGGGGAGCGGGTGTTGGGAGAGCGGCGGCCGGAGCCGCCACCCCGCCCCGGTCCGCCGACGCACCACGCCCGGACCGCGGCCCACCGGACCGCCGCCGCGAACGCCGGCCGGCCGCCGACTCCCTGCTCAGTCCGCCTTGTTGAACGCCTCGTAGACCTTCTTCGGGATGCGGCCGCGGGCCGGCACCTCGAAGCCGTTGGACTGCGCCCAGGCGCGGACGGTCGCCGGGGTGGGCGCGATCGGGGTCCGCTTGTAGGCGTGCCCGGAAAGGGTGCGGCGGCGGCCGGCCTCCACGTAGGGAGCGAGTTCCTTGCGCAGCCTGTCCGCGTTCCTCGACGAGAGGTCGATCTCGTACCACTGGCCGTCGACGCCGAATGCGATCGTCTCCTCGGCGTCGCCGCCGTCGAGATCGTCGGCGAGGGTGACCAGTACGCGCTGCGCCATAGGGATCGGTCCTTTCTTGTGCCGGCTGCCTGCGTCGCGACGGGGCCGGGCCCACGCGGGGTCCGCGACCGGGGCGCCCGAGGGTGAATGAGGCGGTGGAGATACCCGTTGCTGCTGTTAATTCCCGCCGCATCCGCGCCGCAAGCCTCTTCGCTTCGGGGACCTTATGTTTTCCGCCGCGGCTTTACCCAGATATTCTGCCAGCTGATATCCAAACGTGATCGGCGATCTGCGGCGGATGTGGTGGTGCGGTATATCTACTCGCGTAGATTTCCTCACCCGGTAGGCTGAGAGAACCTCACGCACCACACCATCGGGAGTGCCAGTGGCACGCGTCGTAGTCGACGTCATGCTCAAGCCGGAGATCCTCGACCCCCAGGGCCAGGCCGTACAGCGTGCGCTGCCCCGGCTCGGCTTCGACGGGATCTCCGACGTCCGCCAGGGAAAGCGCTTTGAGCTGGAGGTCGACGGCCCCGTCGACGACGCAGCGCTCGCCCGTATTCGGGAGTTGGCGGAAACCTTTCTCGCCAACACCGTGATCGAGGACTTCAATGTAAAGGTGGAGTCGTGACTGCGCGCATCGGCGTCGTCACATTCCCGGGGACTCTTGACGACCGCGACACGCAGCGTGCCGTCCGGGTGGCCGGCGGGGAAGCGGTCCCGCTGTGGCACCGCGACAAGGACCTGAAGCAGGTCGACGCGGTGGTTCTGCCCGGCGGGTTCAGTTACGGCGACTATCTGCGGGCCGGGGCGATCTCCCGTTTCTCGCCGGTGATGGAGTCGATCATCGAGCAGGCGCGGGCCGGAATGCCGGTGCTGGGGATCTGCAACGGTTTCCAGGTGCTCACCGAGGCGCATCTGCTGCCCGGGGCGATGCTGCGCAACACCGAGCTGCACTTCGTCTGCCGCGACCAGAAGCTGCGGGTCGAGACCGGCGGCACCGCCTGGACCGCGGACTACGCGGCGGGCCAGGAGATCTCCATCCCGCTGAAGAACATCGACGGCCGCTACACCGCCGACGCGCGCGTGCTGGACGAGCTGGAGGCGGAGGGCCGGGTGGTCTTCCGCTACGCCACCGACGGCCCGGCCGCGGACGGCTACGGCAATCCGAACGGCTCGCTGCGCGACATCGCCGGGATCACCAACGCGGCGGGCAACGTGGTGGGCCTCATGCCGCACCCGGAGCACGCGGTCGAGTCGCTGATCGGCACCGGCCGTACCGACGGGCTCGGCTTCTTCACGTCGGTACTCAAGAAGTTGGTAAGCGCGTGACCCTCGATACGGTGAAGCACGCCGAGCAGACCCCTGACGTGGAGCTGCCGTGGAAGGCGCTCGGCCTCAAGGAGGACGAGTACCAGCGGGTCCGGGAGATCCTGGGCCGCCGCCCGACCGGGGCCGAGCTGGCGATGTACTCGGTGATGTGGTCGGAGCACTGCTCGTACAAGTCGAGCAAGGTGCACCTGAAGCAGTTCGGTGTGAAGGCCCCGAAGACCGACGCGCTGCTCGTCGGCATCGGGGAGAACGCCGGCGTGGTCGACGTCGGCGAGGGCTACGCGGTCACCTTCAAGGTCGAGTCGCACAACCACCCCTCGTACGTGGAGCCCTACCAGGGCGCGGCCACCGGGGTCGGCGGCATCGTGCGCGACATCATCGCGATGGGCGCGCGGCCGGTCGCCGTGGTCGACCCGCTGCGGATGGGCGCGGCCGACCACCCCGACACCAAGCGGGTGCTGCCCGGCGTGGTCGCCGGCATCGGCGGCTACGGCAACTGCCTCGGCCTGCCGAACATCGGCGGCGAGCTGGTCTTCGACGCCTGCTACCAGGGCAACCCGCTGGTCAACGCGGGCGCGATCGGCGTGATGCGGCACGAGGACATCCACCTCGCCAAGGCGTCCGGCGCCGGCAACAAGGTCATCCTCTACGGGGCCAGGACCGGCGGCGACGGCATCGGCGGCGCCTCGATCCTCGCCTCGGAGACGTTCGACGCCACCAAGCCGAGCAAGCGGCCCGCGGTGCAGGTCGGCGACCCGTTCCAGGAGAAGCTGCTGATCGAGTGCACGCTGGAGGCGTTCGCCGAGAAGCTGGTGGTCGGCATCCAGGACCTGGGGGCGGCGGGCCTGTCCTGCGCCACCAGCGAGCTGGCCTCCAACGGCTCCGGCGGCATGCGCGTCGAGCTGGACGACGTACCGCTGCGCGACTCCACGCTCTCGCCCGAGGAGATCCTCATGAGCGAGTCGCAGGAGCGGATGTGCGCGGTGGTGGAGCCCGCGAAGGTGGAGCGGTTCCTGGCCATCTGCGAGAAGTGGGACGTCATCGCCACCGTCGTCGGCGAGGTCACCGACGGGGACCGGCTGGAGATCTTCTGGCACGGCGAGAAGATCGTCGACGTGGACCCGCGCACCGTCGCGCACGAGGGCCCGACGTACGAGCGCCCCTACGCGCGGCCGGCCTGGCAGGACGCCCTGCAGGCCGACGACGCGGGCGCGCTGGCCCGCCCGGCCGGCGGCGACGAGCTGCGCGCGCAGGCGCTGCGGGTGCTCTCCTCGCCGAACGTGGCGTCGAAGGCATGGGTCACCGACCAGTACGACCGGTTCGTGCAGGGCAACACCGTGCTGGCCCAGCCCGAGGACGCGGGCATGATCCGGGTCAACGAGGAGACCGGGCTCGGTGTCGCCATCGCCACCGACGGCAACGGCCGCTACACGAAGCTCGACCCGTACACCGGCGCGCAGCTCGCGCTCGCGGAGGCGTACCGGAACGTGGCGGCGACCGGCGCGAAGCCGCTGGCGATCTCGGACTGCCTGAACTTCGGGTCGCCCGAGGACCCGGACGTGATGTGGCAGTTCGTGGAGGCGATCCGCGGGCTGGCCGACGGCTGCCTCCAGCTCGGCACGCCGGTGACCGGCGGCAACGTCTCGCTCTACAACCAGACCGGTGAGGCGGCCATCCACCCCACCCCGGTCGTCGCCGTGCTCGGCGTGATCGACGACGTGGCGCGCCGCACCCCGATGGCCTTCACCGACGAGGGCCACCTGCTCTACCTGCTCGGGGAGACCCGGGAGGAGTTCGGCGGGTCGGTCTGGTCGCAGGTCGTGCACGACCACCTCGGCGGGCTGCCGCCGGCGGTGGACCTGGAGCGGGAGCGGCTGCTCGGCGAGATCCTGATCTCCGCGTCGCGCGACGGCATGGTCGACGCCGCGCACGACCTGTCCGACGGCGGGCTGCTCGCCGCGGTCACCGAGTCCTGCCTGCGCGGCGGGCACGGTGCCCGGCTGGTGGTTCCGGACGGCCTGTCAGCGTTCACCTTCCTGCTCTCGGAGTCGGCCGGGCGCGCGCTCGTCGCCGTTCCCCGCTCGGAGGAGCTGCGCTTCACCGACATGTGCGGTGCGCGGGGTCTGCCCGCGACCCGGGTCGGTGTGGTCGACGGTGAATCCCTGGAGGTCCAGGGCGAGTTCACGATCCCGCTGGCGGAACTGTCGCAGGCTCACCACTCGGCGATCCCGGGGCTGCTGTCCTGATCGACCGTCACTTGCGGTGCAGGGGCGCCCACGCCGGGACTTCGGCGGGGGCGCCCTTGTCGTGTCGGCTGCTGCCGGCCGGCGGCAGTCGTGGCGGAGGCGGTGGCGGTCGTGGCGGTGGCGGAGGTGGTGGCGGTGGGTTCCGCGCGAACCGGAATCAACCGGCGCTCGCCTGAGGGCAGTTCGTCGCGGAGCGTGCGCGCGTACCGACCTTCCGCTGTCACAGAACCGGTACAAGAACGGCGTTGCGGCTTCAACTCCGCCCGGCTTACGGTGAGTAAGGCTCTTGTGGCGTGCGGGTGCACCGTGATGAGGGGGGACACATGAAGTTCGACATGGGTGCCACGACCCTGGCAGACCTGACCAAGAAGACCACCGGTTCCAGTGAGGACCTCGGCGTACTGATCAAGCAGCTGGTGGCTGCCGCCGATCCGCTGGAGGGCAAGTTCAACGGCGCGGGCAAGGCGGCCTTCGACTCGTTCAAGTCCCGCGCCGACAGCATCACCAGTGACCTGAACGGTTCGCTGCGCGCCATTCTCGGCGGACAGACCGGCATGGACCGTTCGTTCGGAACCGGCGACGAGGAGCAGGCGTCCAACGCGCATCAGAACATGGGCTCCGCGAACTTCGACGCCGCCCGTTTCGGGGCGCGCTGACCGGACCCGCGCGCGAACGCGGGCACGTCGAGGAGGGGGAACACGACGATGGGAAGTTCCAGCGACCGCAGGTCGTACGACACGGACGCGTCCAGCGAGGTGCAGGGCGGCCTTCAGGGGATCATCAGCCGCCTGGAGCAGGTGCTGACCGAGCGCGACCAGGCGGTCAAGGCGGCGATGGCGGACTTCACGGCTGATGGAGTGTCAGCCGAGTACCACGGCAAGGAAGTTCGCTGGAACCGGGCGGCGGGCGAGGTGCGGGACATCATCCGGCTCGTGCGGACCACCCTTGAACAGAACGACGGTACGGCGCAGTCGACGGCCGCGCGGGCGAAGGCAGCGGTGGACGGGATCGGTTGACGGGACTGGTTGCCGGGGTCGGTTGACGGCGGCGGTAGGCGGGATCGGTTGACGGGTTCGGTTGGCGGGTTCGGTTGCCGGCGGCGGTAGGCGGCGCGGGCTGGCCAGGGCAGTTGATCGGGTCGGCGGACGGGGCCTGCTGACGGGGCCGGAGGCAGGAGCGCCGGCTCGGGGCGGCAGTCGGGGCCGGTCCGCGAGCCGGGCGTGCCGTGCGGCGGCGTCCGGAGGCACAGGGGGGAACTGATGGCGAAGTGGGACATCACGCCTTCGGGCGTCCAGAGCGTGCTGAACAAGGTGATCAAGGCCGCGGACGGGCTGAACGACGCCTCGACCGGCCTGGAGAGCGGTATCACCGGCGCCGCCGCGGCTGCCGGGACCATCAAGGCGGGTGACTACGAGAACGGGTACGCCGTTCTCAAGCCGGGCCAGTACGGGCCGCCGATGCCGGGCGCGGAGGGCCTGGTGGCCGCGGCGCTCGGCCAGTTCATCCAGGCCCACGAGAAGCAGCTCGCCTACATCGCCCAGCGCACCACCAACTCCCTCACCGGCGCGCGCGACGCGACCAACGAGTACGTCAAGGGCGACCTGGCGATGGCCGCGAAGGCGCAGCAGGAGGCGCTCAAGGAGCCGGTGATCCACATGCCGGGCGACGGCGGGGGCAAGGGGGACGCGAAGTGACGGCGGCACCCATCAACCCGGCGGAGATACCGCAGTTCACCGGCAGCCTCGTCCAACTCGAAGTGGAGATCGAGGACCTCAAGACCAACGCCGGGTTATGGCGGTCCTCGGGCTCCGACGTGGACACCCAGTTCCAGGGGCTGTCCGCGTTCTACAAGGCGCCCGAGGCGGACCAGTTGTTCGCCACCACCGCGCCGGTGGCCGCGAAGTCCGATGACTTCGCCACCCAGTTGGAGTCGGTGACCTCGGCGCTGGACGCGTACTCCACGGAAATCGGCCCGCTCACGGTCAAGTTGGCCCAACTCAAGCACCAGGCAACGGAGTTCGCGGCGAGCGTCGCCGGCGACCACCACTGGACCAACGACAGCAAGAAGGTCTCCCACAACAACGACCTGCGGCACGACGTGGACGTGACCGTGGCCGCGTTCTGGGCGGCCGAAGTGGCCTGCGCCAACAAGATCACCGCGCTGTTCGGCGGCACCCACTACATCCAGGACGACGGCAGCCACGCGCAGAACATGTACGGCATCGGGGCCAACGACCTGGACCACGCCTCGGAACTGCCGTGGGGCGACCACGTGGACCGCACGTACCGCTGGTACAACCCCAAGAAGTACGGCCACTGGGTGAAGTCGTTCGTCTGGGACGGCTTCATGGTCGACGGTGTGTGGGGCACGATCAAGGGCCTCGGCACGCTGGTGGGCACCGGCGGCTGGCACTCGATGGCCGAGGCGTGGACGAACCTGGCGAAGCTGGCCACCGGGCTGACCATCATGTCCTTCTCGCCCGCGCTCGCCCCGATCTTCCTCGCCACCCCCGGCAAGTACATGCCCAAGTGGGTGCGCGAGTCGCGCGACGCGGTGAAGAACACCGGCAAGGCGCTGGTCGCGTGGGACGAGTGGAAGAAGAACCCGGCCCGCGCGGCCGGTGCGGTCACCTTCAACGTGCTCACCGTCATCGCCTCCGACGGCGCGGGCAGCGCGGCGAAGACCGGCGCCGCGGCCAAGACGCTGTCGGTGGCGGCGAAGGCCGGGCGGATCGTCGACCCGATGACGTACATCGGCAAGGCGGGCACCTACGCGGTCGTCAAGGTCAGCGACCTGTTCAAGGGTGTCGGCGACCTGGACAAGATCACGCTGCCGCCGGACGTGGTCGAACTGCCGGACGGGACCGTGGCGATCCCGGTCAGCCCGGAAGGGCTCGCCGACGGGGTGCACGTGCCGGACGGGGTGCACGTTCCCGAGGGGGCGCACGCGCCGGTTGCGGGTACGCCCGAGCACGCGATAGCCGATCCGACGAACCCGGCCGTGCACCTCCACCCGGACGGTGAACTCACCCGGCCCGACGGGAGTCAGGTTCCTCCGCCGCACGAGCCCAGTGCCGCCGAACGGGCGGCGGGGCACTCCGTGGAGCCGCCGGACGAGCCCCTCGCGTCCGGGGTGCCGCACGGCGCGAGTGGCCCGGACCGGCCGCCCGTCCTCGTGGGCGCCGGCGCCCACCCCGCGGCCGAGGCCGCCGCGCACGCCCCCGAGCCGCCCCCGGTCCGCCTCACCAGCGACGCCCCCGCCCCCCATCTCCCCGACGGCACCCCGCCCCCGCCGGAGCCCCACCTCCCGGGCGACGGCCCCCTCCCCCACGACCCATCGACCCAGGCAGCCCACGACCCGTCAGGCGGGACCACGCCCACCGCGCACGCACCGGGCGCCGGGCACCCGGGCCTCGATGGCCCCGAAACCGGCGGGCCGGGACGGGACATGCCGGCCACCGCCGCCGAGCGAACTCCGGCCGGGCTGGCGGGACATGAGCCGGGCGTCGGGGTGCCGCACGGCCCGGCGCACGAGCTGCCCCACGAGCCGCCGGGTGGACCGCACGACCCGTCCGACCTGGCGACACCCGGCCACGACGACCTCCCACGCGACCCCGGCGCCGAGCCAGAGCCGGTCAGGGACCACGACGGTGAACCCTCGCACCAGCCGAGCGAATCCACCGACCCGAAGATCGTCGCGGAACAGGTGCGGCGCGCCAACACGGACCCGGAATACTTCAGGAAGTACTACAGGACAGACGGAATTCGCAAGAGCGTATACAGTGTGGATGAATCGGGATTTGTCCCGCCTCACCTTGTCAAGGGGCATGTGAACGGCGACTGGATGGCGGAGAAAACCGCTCCTCGACCCATGAAGCCGGACTACCTCGATGACGGCCCCACGCGCTACCGGTTGCCCGACGAGAACGGCCACGTTCCACAGGGTGCGAATTACCGGCCGAGTTCCGTTCACGAGAGGGCTCATCATGTCCTCGATCACGTCGTGCGGCGACGCGACGTTGCGATCAAGGCGGATACACCCGCGCACGGTCCGCTGGAGAAACTCAAGCAGATCATCAAGGGCCCGCACGTGGCCGCCGACGTCCAGAGGTTCGAGGACGCCAGTGCGGTGCACGCCCCGTTGCACACGGAAATGACCAAGGCCAGCGAGGCATACGGCGAGACGGTGGCGGCCGAGCATGCGGTACCGGAGCTCTACCCCGGCAGCGAGCGGTTGGAGCTGGGCGGACCGAAGAACGGGAACGACCAGTTCGACCAGGTCTGGCGCCGCCCCGACGGCGGGTACGTGGTCGTCGAGGCGAAAAGTAGCCTGACGACCGACTTGGGTAGTCGTAGGCTGCCCAATGGTGTACGGGTCTCGCAGGGCACGAGAGAGTACTTCGATGACATTGTCAATGAAATGCTCAATCGTAAGAAGGGCGGAGCTGCCGACCGTATGCTGGCGCGGGAGTTGCGGAAGGCGTTGAAGGAGGGGAAATTGGACTACATCGTCGTCAAGGGGTATCCGGTGGAGATAAATGTCGATGGTGTGGTCCAAGCCGCACATGGGGGGTATGATGTCCGGAAGTTCGATATTCGCCCCAAGGGGATAAAGAAGTGATCGAGGTAGCGCGGCATTTTTCGCCAGATCCCGACGGTGCTGACTATGCGGAATTCATGACCGAGGTTGCGAAGGAGGATCTGGGCTACCTGGGAGAGTCGCCGGAGTATTTCAACGACGCTCTGAACAGTGCCGATCTTCGTGTGCAGGCCCAGTGCATCATCGATCCGGTGGGAGGGTCTTTCGAGACGTGGGACGCGGTGGTGGCCGCAATGCAGGTGCACTCGGCCGTCTTTGCGTCCGCGACCGCCTCCGGGGAGAGCGTCGAGTGTCGGATCGGCGAGAAAATGCATCGCATCCCGGCCGTCGGACCGTTCAGCGTCTCCAACGCCGCCCGGTGGGTGAGCGCGTTCTGGTACGCGGTCATCTGCCGTGAGCAGGAGCGGATGACCCGCCTGTGCGAGGTCCCCATCGAACTGCTGCGGGAGTCGGAACGGCTGGGCGGCTTCGAGATCGACGAGTACGCCTACCACTGGGTGGACGCGCTCCAGCGCTACTGGCTGCGTCGGCCCGGCTTCGTGGAAGCCCTGACCGAGACCGTCGAGTTGTCGCATCCGGATGTCGCGACCATCGCGGACCCTGAGGCGCTCAACAAGCTTCTCTACCAGCCGATCAACCTGTTCTACCGGTTCGTCAAGCACGACGTGGACGGCTTCAACGACGCGCTGGTGGACGCGTTGGAGGCGCACAAGTCCTACTGGACCGCTGATGAGGACCGCGCCGACAAGGCATCTGGAACCGTGCCGATCGGTGTCCTCGCCGTCGCGTGCCTCGCCTACGACGGCGAGATCCCGATCCGCGTGAGGTCCGACTACCTCCCCATCAAGCTCCTCGACCGCGCCTGGGTGGGGGAGTTCCCGACCGTGTAGGCGAGACGGACGCGGGCGGGACCGATCCCGCGGATGCCCTCGACGGGTGGGTCGGCCATCGATCAGACTTGCTGTAATCGGGTGACTTCGAGGCGTTGGACGGAAGAGGATGGCCGCGCAGGACTATGACAGTCAGTTGCTCGAATCGGTCTCCGTGCGGCGGAGGCGGATGCGGGACGCGCTGCTGTTCGGGGTGCTGCGGGCGCGGCGGACGGCGGACGAGCGGGTGGGGAAGGCGGTCGCGGGGCTCGTGATCGCCGCCGTGCTGTGTGCGGGCTGCGTCGGCTGGTCGTTCGTCTCGCACCGTCTGATCGGCCACCTCGGGACCACCACGCCGGCGCCGACCTCGACGACGCCGGCGGTGCCGAGCGCGTCCGACACCCCGTCCGGCACCCCGTCCGCCACGGTGCCGTCGCCGTGACGGATGTCCGTCCGAGCCACAACTGCCCCCCGAGCCAGGAGAGTTGCGAGCAGACCGATGCCGACGGGACACGCAATGACCGCTGACGGTGCCGACGGCGCCGGGATATCCGTGCGGAAGGCCGCCGGCCCGGGTCCGCGGGGCGGCAGGCTGAGCCGGGTCAGCCTGGTGGGAGCCCGGCGCCGGATGGACCTGGTGCTGCCGTCCGACGAACCGGTGGGCCGGCTGCTGCCGGACATCATCGAGATGCTGGACGACCGGGTCGCCACGCAACCGATGCTCCGTCAACTCGTGACCTCCGACGGCTCGGTGGTGCCACACGACGGCACCCTGCGCGACGCCGGGGTGCTGGACGGCACGGTGCTGCGGCTGGTCCGGGTGCAGGACGTGCCCTCGGCGCCGGTGGTGCACGACGTGACGGACGAGGTCGCCGAGGACCTCGACGTACGCGCCTGGCGGTGGAGCCCGCAGGCGCGCCGGATCACGGCCGGGGCCGCCCTCGTCGGCTGGCTGCTGGTCGGCGGTCTGCTGGCCCGGGTGTCCTACGCGCCGTCCGCCGTGGCCGCCACCCTGCTGGCCCTCGGCGCCGTACTGGCCGTGGCGGGCGCGGTGGCCGGGCGCGCGGGGCGGCGCGGGGCGGCCACGGCGTTGATCACCGCGGCCGGACCGCTGGCGGCGCTCGGCGCGTGGACGCTGGGCGACGCGGAGGGCTGGAGCGCGGCCGGCAGCTTCGCCGGGGTCGCGGTCATGGTCTTCGCCGCGCTGCTGCTGCTCGGCGCGTTCACCCCGCTCGGCCGCGCGGGAGTGCTCGGCGCGGTGATGGTCGGGGTGGTCGCCGCCGTGGCGGAGGCCGCCGCTGCCGCACAGCACGGCGCGGGCACCGCACCGCGGCAGGCGCACACCGGCGCCGTGCTCGCGGTGGTCTGCGTGGTGCTGCTCGGTGTGCTGCCGCGGCTGGCGCTGTCCTCGGCCGGTCTGACCGCGCTGGACGACGAGCGGGCCGACGGTGCCTCGGTCAGCCGGCACCGGGTGGCGTCGGCGCTCGACGCCGCCCATCGCGGGCTGGTGCTGGCCACGGCGGTGGTCGGTGGCGGCGCGGCGGTCGCGGCCGTACTCGCGCTGCGGACGCCCACGGTCTGGACGGTGCCGCTGGCGGTGATCACCGCGCTGGTGCTGGCGCTGCGCTCGCGGGCCTATCCCCTGGTGACCGAGGTGGTCCTGCTGCTGCTGGCCGCCGCGGCCGTCGCCGTGCGCGGCGCGGTGCTGTGGTCGGACCGGTCCGGCGCCGCGGGCGCGCTCGCGGGGTGCGCGGTACTCGGGGCCTTCCCGCTGGTGCTGCTGGCGGTGGAGCCGCCCGAGCACGTCCGGGTCCGCTTCAGGCGGCTGGCGGACACCGCGGAGGCGGCCGGTGTCATCGCGCTGTTCCCCCTGCTGGTCGGGGTGTTCGGGGTGTACGGGCACCTGCTGGACACGTTCGCGTAGGTCTTCGCGCGGTTCACGGAGGAGGTAGTTCGGTGGCGTCGCAGGACGACTGGCAGGCAGGCGTGCTCAACGACCTGGTCGCACAGGGGGTGCCCGACGGGCGGGGCGGTCCCCCTGGCTCCGCCGCACCTAGCTCACCCGCGCCCGCCTCACCCGCGCCACCGGCAGGACCCGCTGGAGCCGTGGCACCGGCAGGAGCCGTGGCACCCGCAGGACCCCCGACCCCGTCCGCGCCACCCTCCGCACCGCCCGCCCCGCGCGCCCCCGCCCCCGGCCCGTCGTCCGCCCGGGCACCCGCGCCGGCCGCCTCGCGCCCGCCCGGCCCCACCGCACCCACCGCACCCACCCCGCCCTCCCCTGCCCCCGAGCCCACACCGGTCCCCGGCGCCGCCACCCGCCCGGCCCGCCGGCCCCTGCACGGCGACCCGCCGCTGCGCAGGGTCCTGCGCACCCTTCGGACCGTGCTCGGCTCGTCGGCGGCCCGCGGGGTCGCCGACGCCACCGCGACCGCCGAGCAGGTCCAGCAGCCGGTGACCACCGGCCGCCAGATCGTCGTCACCAGCATCCGCGGCGGCGCCGGCAAGACCACCGTGGCCGCGCTGCTCAGCCGTACCTTCGTGCACTACCGGCACGACCCGGTGCTCGCCATGGAGGCCGACTCGGCCCTCGGCACCCTCCCGACCCGGCTCGGCGCCACCTCGGTGCGCTGGACCTGCGCCGACGTGGCGGGTCTGGTCACCCCATCCATGCGGCTGACCGACATCACCGGCTACCTGGTCGCCCTGGACGACCGCGGCTGGCTGCTGCCCGGCAGCCGCGGCGACATCGGCGCCCCCGTGGACATCCCCACCTACCGCACCGTGGTGATGGCGCTGCGCCGCTTCTTCGCGGTGACGGTGGTGGACTGCGAGACGCTGCCCGGCGAGGTGGCGCGTACGGCCCTGGTCACCGCGCACGCGTGCGTACTGGTCGCGCCGGCCACGGTGGAGGGCGTCGCGTCGACCGCCACGGTGCTGGCCTGGATGTCGTCGCTGCCCAAGCAGGTACTGCGCGGCACCGTGGTCGCGCTCACCTGCTCGGCACCCGACCAGGTGCTCGATGTCCGGCGCGCGGAGCGGGAGTTGCGCGAGGCGGGCGTGGAGGTGGTGGTGATCCCGTACGACCGGCACCTCGCCGCGGGGGGCGTGATCTCCGCGCCCCTGCTCGGCGCGGAGACCCAGGTCGCCGCCACCCGGCTGGCCGGGATCGCGCTCGACCGCGCGGTGGGCCGGGGCGCCGGCGGCGAACCGGCGGGCCGCCGGACACCGGTGGAGCAGCGCGGGCAGGCCCGGACCGAGGACCGCCGGCCGTGACGCAGCGGATCGTGCACCGGCCCGCACGCACGTCGAGCCCCCTCCTGCGTGACGTCCCCCGGGTCGTGGAGGCGCCGCCGAACCTGCCCGAGGGCAAGGCTGGCAGCCCCGCCACCGCGCTGCTGCCGCTGGCCGGCGTGGTCAGCTCGGTGGTGATGATGACCGTCATCCGCAACAGCCAGTTCGCGGCGATCGGTGCCATCGTCCTGGTGCTCGCCGTGTGCGGCGCGCTGGCGCTGTTCCTGTCCCAGCGCGGCAAGGCGCAGCGCACCCGGCGCACCCAGCGCGAGCGGTACCTGGAGTATCTGGAGGAGCTGCGCGAGGAGTTGGGCGCGGCGGAACGACGGGTACGGGACCGGGCGCGGGTGCTCGACCCGCCGCCGGACGCGCTGTACGACATCGTGCGCGACCCGGCGCGCGCCTGGGAACGCCGCCGGCTGGACCGGGACTTCCTCCAGGTGCGGATCGGCACCGGCAACGTGCCGGTACGGGAGCTGGTGCTCGGCAAGGGCGGCTCGGGCGTGCTGACGCCGCCCGACCGGTTCATGCTCAACGAGGCCGGGGCGCTGCTCGCCCGGTTCTCCCGGGTGGCCGACTTCCCGCTGACGGTGCCGCTGGACCGGGCCGGGAACGTCAGCATCGTCGGGGACCGCGAGGACGTGCTGCGGGTGGCGCGGGCCCTGCTGGTCCAGACGGCGGCGCTGCACGCGCCCGACGACGTGGGGATCGCGCTGTCGGTGCCCGGCGGCCGGCTGCCGGAGTGGGAGTGGGCGAAATGGCTGCCGCACGTCCTGGAACCGGACGAGGAGGACGGCCCGGTGCCCGCCCGCCGGATCGCGCCCTCTCCCGAACAGCTCGCCAAGGTGCTCCGGCGCGACCTGGTCCGGCGCGCCTCCTACACCGCCGAGCTGCGCCGCGGCCTGTCCGACCAGGACGCGCTGCGGCGCACCGCCCGGCTGCTGGTGTTCAGCGACGAGTACGGCGGTCCGGCGGTCGAACTGCCGCGCCCCGACATGGCGGTGGCGCTGCGGGACATGGGCGTCACCGTGGTGCACCTGCTGGCCGAGCACCTGCACGAGCCGGACGAGGTGACCGTACGGATCACCGTGGACGGTGACCACCTGTCCGTACGGGACCTGCGCGCGCCGGGCGGCGACGGGCCGGGGGCGGAGAGCGGGGCCTCGGCGGCCGTGCCGGGTACGGGGAACGCGGGCGGTACGGGCGGCGCGGGTGGATCGGCCGGCGCGGGTGGATCGGCCGGCGGGCGCGCGGAGGAGGCCGGCGGCGCGGTCGAAGGGACGGCCGACCCGGTGACCGTCGCCGGCGCCGAAGGCATCGCCAGGCTGCTCGCACCGCTGCGGCTGTCGGAGGAGTCCGTCGACGACGGCACGCCGATCTCCGGAGCGGTGGACTTCCCCGCACTGCTCGGCGTGGCCGACCCGGCCGCCCTCGACCTGGCGCGGATGTGGGCGCCACGCGGTGAACGGGACTTCCTGCGGGTGCCGATCGGCCTGGACGACCGGCATCGTCCGGTGCTGCTGGACCTGAAGGAGTCCTCCCAACTCGGCATGGGACCGCACGGGTTGTGCGTCGGCGCGACCGGCTCCGGGAAGAGCGAGCTGCTGCGCACCCTGGTCCTGGCGCTCGCCGCCAACCATCCGCCGCAGGACCTGGCCCTGGTCCTGGTGGACTACAAGGGAGGCGCCACCTTCGCGCCGTTCGCCGAACTCCCGCACGTCGCAGGGGTGATCACCAACCTGGAGAACCAGGCCGGCCTGGTCGAGCGGGTCCACACCAGCCTGGCCGGCGAGGTCAAACGCCGCCAGCAGGTGCTGAAGGACGCCGGCAACGTGGCGGACATCGGCCGCTACGCCGCGCTGCGCGCCGAACGCCCCGAGCTGGAACTCGAACCGCTGCCCCACCTGTTCGTGGTCATCGACGAGTTCGGCGAACTCCTCACCGAGAAGCCCGACTTCATCGACCTGTTCCTGTCGATCGGCCGGATCGGCCGGTCCATCGGGGTGCACCTGCTGCTGTCCAGCCAGCGCATCGAGGGCGGCAAGCTGCGCGGGCTGGAGACCTACCTGTCCTACCGGCTGGGGCTGCGGACGTTCTCCGCGGACGAGTCGCGCACCGTGCTGGACACCCCGGACGCCTTCCTGCTGCCGTCGCTGCCCGGCTTCGGCTACCTCAAGGTGGACACCTCCACCTACCGCCGGTTCAAGGCGGGTTACGTCTCCGGCGCGCACCGCCGTACGGCCGTCGCCGACGCGGCCGAGGAGCAGCCGCTGGCGTACCGCTACCCGACGTACAACGTCTCCGCGGCACTGGGCGGCCCGCTGCGCGGCGACGACGCGGAAGGGGCAGCGGACCAGGAGCAGGACCGTGCGGCCGCGACCGCGCTGGACAGCGGCCCGACCGTACTGTCGGTGATGGTGGACCAGTTGCGGGAGGCCGGCACCCCCGGGCGGCGCATCTGGCTGCCGCCGCTGCCCGCGGCGGTCGCCCTGGACGCCGTCGCCGGCCCGGTGGAGGTGACCGGGGACGGGATGCGGCTGACCCGGCCGGCCGGAGCGATGCGGGTGCCGCTGGGCCTGCTGGACGATCCGGCCCGGCAGCGGCGCGGGCCCTGGGTGCACGACCTGACCGTCGCCGGCGGGCACACCGCGGTGGTGGGCGGCCCGCAGTCCGGCAAGACCACGCTGCTGCGCACCCTGGTGCTCTCCCTGGCGCTCACCCACACCCCCCGCGACGTGGCCGTCTACTGCCTCGACCTGGCCGGCGGCGGCCTGTCGGCGCTGACCGGCCTGCCGCACGTCGGCGGGGTGGCCGGCCGGTCGGACCCCGAGCGCTGCGCCCGCACGGTCGCCGAGGTCCGCGGCATGCTCGCCGCCCGCGAGCAGCTCTTCCGCCGGCAGGGCATCGACTCCGTGGACCAGCTGCGCCACCTGCGCTCGGCCGGCGGGCTGCCCGAACTCCCCAGCACCGAGGTGGTGTTGGTGATCGACGGATACGGCACCCTGCGCGAGGAGTTCGACGCCCTGGACGACGGGGTGGCCGACCTGCTGAAGCGCGGCGGCGGCTACGGCATCCACGTGGTGGCCGGCATGCTCCGCTGGAACGACGTGCGGATCGCCAACCAGTCGCTCTTCGGCAGCCGGGTGGAGCTACGGCTGGGCGACGCCACGGATTCCGCGATCGACCGGCGGCTCGCGCAGACCCTCGGCGCCGGTGACGCCGGCCGGGCCCTGACCGACGGCCGGCTGTTCGCGCAGGTGGCGCTCCCGCGCATCGACGGGCGCGCCACCGCGGAGGCCCTGGCCGCCGCACTCGGCGACGCCACCGCCACCATCCGCGCCACCTGGCACGGTGAACCGGCGCCCGCGGTAAGGGTGTTGCCCGCCAGGCTGCCCGCCGCGAAGCTGCCCTCGGCCGCCTCAGAACCCGCGGCGATCCCCCTCGGCGTCGATCAGGACGCCCTCGCCCCGGTGCTGCTCGGCCTGTTCGAGCGCGACCAGCACCTGGTCGTCCTCGGCGACGACGAATGCGGCAAGACCAACCTGCTGGCCCTGGTCGCCGCCCAGTTGATCTCGCGGTACTCCGACGACGAGCTGGTCTTCGCGGTGTTCGACCCGCGCCGCGGCCTGCGCACCGCGGTTCCCGAGCCGTACCGGGGCGGCTACGCGTACAACGTCCGCCTCTCGACGGGCCTGGCGGCCGGCATCGCGACCGAACTCGACAAGCGGCTGCCCGACGAGGCCGCTCAGGACGCGCTGCACCCGCTCGGCGACGGGCCCGGCTTCGACGGTCCGCGCATCGTGCTGCTCATCGACGACTACGACATCCTCACCGCCGCCGGCCAGCAGCCGCTGGCGCCGTTCCTGCCGTACCTGCCGATCGCACAGGACATCGGCCTGCACGTGGTGCTCACCCGCCGGGTCGCGGGCGCCTCCCGCGCGCTGTACGACCCGTTCCTGACCGCGCTGCGGGAGACCGGCGCGACCGCGCTGGTGATGGCCGGCGACCGTGCGGAGGGCCAGCTCTTCCCGGGCGTGTACGCCTCCGCGCAGCCGCCCGGCCGCGGCCTGCTGGTGCGCCGCGGACGCGCCCCGCAGCTCGTCCAGACCGCCCTGGCCGAGCAGGAGGCACCGTGACCAAGGACATCGTCGTCCTGACCCCGAAGATGCCGGACGCCTTGCGGCTGCTGGCGAGCCTGTACGCGGGCGGCCCCGACCAGTACATGACCGGTGACGCCGAGGGAGCCGTGATCCAGCTGACCGGGCCCGACGGCCGGCCGCTGGTCTCCGTGGAGGCGCCGGTACTGGTGCAGGTGGCCGGAGAGGTCGAGCGGCTGCTCGGGGCGAAGGCGGCTCGCCGGGCCGGGCTGACCGGTGCGCACCGGGGCCGGCCGGTGTGGTGGACCGAGGTGCGTGCGTCCACCGCCGTGCCGGACGCGGCGGCCCTGGCCGGCTCCGTCGCGGGCCGGCTGGCGCTGCTGCTGGACGGGGTGTGCCATCCGGCCGGGGCCGTACGGTCGTTGGGCGTGGTGCGGGTCGGCTCGCGGCCACCGGCGCGGGTCGGTCCCGGCGACGGTCCCGGCGAGGGCGAGGGCGAGGGCGAGGGCGGGGGCGAGGGCGAGGGCGGCGGCGCGGCCACGGTCGGTGGGAGCGCCGGCGACGCCGCTGACGTCGGCGCGGAGGTGTCCGCGGCGGCCGCGCCACCGGGCGCGCTGCCCGCGGTGGACGTGGCCACCGCCACCACCGCCGTCGTCATCGGGGACCGGCCGCTGGTCTCCTTGTCGGCGTGGCTGTCCGACGTCCTGCGGGCCTGCGCCGAGACCGACCGCGCCCTGCAGATCGTGACCCCGCCGGGCACCCGGATGAGCATGCTCACCCGGTTCGCGCTCACCGGCGCGCCCAACCGCTGGGTGGTGGGCGACTCCTCGGGCTACTACGACGGCCTGTCCGGCGCCGAGCTGCACTGGAAGGACGGCACCTTCGCCGCCATCCCCACCCCGGAGGGCACCGGGCGGCTCGCGGACGCGTTCCGTCCCGCCGGGCCGACCGCCGACCGGCAGCTGAGCCTGTCCTTCCACACCGTCCACCCGCCCGAGGAGGACCTGCTGCTCGGCGGCGCCGTGGAAGCCGCCTGGCAGGCGCTGACCGGCGCGCCGCCGACCGGATGGGGCACCGCGGAACCGGTCAACCTGCCATGGTCGCGGCGCCAGTTGACCGATCTGGCCCGCGGCCGAGCGCCCAGGCCCACCTTCCTCGCCGTGGTCGGGCGGCCCGAGCGCCCGGCGGTCGCGTCGGTCCGGGTGACCCGGGTCGGAGGCGGTGTCGAGCAGGATGTGACGCTCGTCCTCGGCTACGGTCCCGGCGACGCCCTCCCGCTGGACCGCATCGCGTCCCTGGCCGGCACCCTCGTGGCCGAGCACGGACTGGTCACCATGCTCGCCGCCGTCCGCCCGGCCACGCGCGACCTGACGGTGCCCGCGGTCTTCGAGGCCCCGCCGGTACCGGTGTCCTTCACCCTCGGCGCGGCCGGCGTCGCCGACGTCACCCTCACCCGCGCCCGCCGGCCTCCACTGGAGATCGAACCGCTCCAACTGGGCTCCTCCGTGGCCCCCGCCCTGCACTACCCGCTCGGCGACGGCACCGATGCCGAGGCATGGCAGTCCCTGCACATCCTCACCGAACACCTCGCCGTCGCCGCCCCGTAGCGGGCCGGTACGTCGCCGCACGAGCGACGGAGCTTGTCGGAGGCGGCTGTTACGGTCGGCCGTCGGTCGGGTGGCGCGGTGGTCGCCGTGTGAACGAGGGAGGTCGGGGCCCGTGGGGGAGAGGGACGCCGAGCCGCAGGACGCGGGGCCGGTGGCGTACGGGGCGATGACGCTGCTGGCGGCCGCGGTGGTCGTGCACGACCGGAAGAAGGGGCGGGTGCTGCTCCTGCGGCGGGGGCCGGGGGCGCGCTACGGCGACGGGCTGTGGGACCTGCCGGTGGGCAAGAGCGACCCGGGGGAGCCGATCACGCGCACGGCGGTGCGCGAGCTGTACGAGGAGACCGGGGTGCGGGTGGCGCCCGAGGACCTGGCGGTCGCGCACCTCGTCCACGGCGCCCACGGCGTGCAGTCGCCGAACGGCTATCTCACCGTGGTGTTCGCGGCCCACCGCTGGACCGGCACCGCCGAGAACCGCGAGCCCGGCAAGCACCGCGAGGTCCGCTGGTGCGACGTCGACGCGGTCCCGGAGCGGTTCGTCCCCAGCACGGCCCGCGCCCTGCGTGCCTACCTCGGGCGCGGCCCCCTGCTCTCCGAACACGGCTGGCCCGCGGCGCCCGCGGAGTAGCGGCGGCGCGACGGTTCACGACCGGGGCAGGCCGTACCGTCAACCGATCGGCAGATCACCGGACTTGAGCGCGCGGACGAACGAGGTCCAGGCGGCGGGGGTGAACGTGAGGACAGGGCCCTCGGGGTCCTTCGAGTCGCGGACGGGCAGCACCGCCGGGTTGCCGTCGCCGACCTCGACGCAGTTGCCGCCACTGCCGTTGCTGTACGACGACTTGCGCCACTCGACGCCGGGGCCCAGGTCACGAGCAGTGGTCATGGTCTGCTGTACTCCTCCGCCACCGACGAGATGAGGTTGAGGGACGCCTCCGGCGACAGCGCGACGGCCCGCGCGTAATCGTATGCCCGCTGGTGTTGGGACAGGTCCAACTGGGGCCTGCGGATGGCGGTTTCGAGCTGACCGATGTAGGCGGCGGAGCAGAAGACTCACTCGCCGAGCTGGTCTTGGGTCAGGCCGGCCGCCTCGCGCAGGCGGCGCAGCTCGGAACCGTAGAAGCTCTGCGGGGATTCGTAGGGACTGAGGTTCTTCGGCTGGGTCATCGGACCACCGTTCCTCGCGAGTTGGAGCTCAAGAGGAGTGGAGACCGTGTCACCGTTGAGCGTAACTACGCGGTGGGCGCTGCGTAGTGCGCTCGGCGGAACGGGGGGAGGCGCCCCGGGGCGAGTGGGAGCGTGACGGCGCGAAGCGCGCGCCGGGTTCGCGCCGCCGGAGTGCGGTGACTGCGGGTAGTACGTTGCCCCCTCGGACGTGCCGCGCGGGTGGCGGCGGATGAGGAGGCGGTGGGCGTGGAGGCGCTGGGTCAGGTGCTGGCGGGGAATCCGTATCCGGGGCGCGGGGTGGTGTGGGCGCGGACCGGGGACGGGCGTTGCTGCGGGGCGTACTTCCTCACGGGCCGCACCCGTGCCTCGCAGGCGCGCGAACTGCGACGCGGCGACGGCGAGTTGGTGGTCGCGGCGACAGAGGGCCCAGGCGGTGACCCGCTGCGGCACTACGTGGGCGCGCGGGAGCGCGGGGAGTGGCTGGTGTACGGCAACGGGGAGCAGGTCGCGGAGGTCGCCGGGCGGCTGGACGAGGGCGCGGAGCCGCTCCGCGCGCTGTCGGGGCTGGCGTACGAGCCCGATCCGCCGATCCACACCCCCCGGATCACGGTGGTCGCCCACGGTTCGACCGGGCGGGCCTGGCTCGGCGCGGCCCGGCGTGGTGCGGGTGGCCGGGAAGCGGCCGACGTGCTCACGCTGGCGGTCGGCGCGCTCGCCCCGGGCGACGCGGTGCTGATGACCACCTACCGTTCCGACGGCCGTACGGTCGCCACCGCCGAGCCCTACGTCGACACCGCGACCCGGGCGAACACCCCGGCCGAGCTTGCCGCCGAGATCTGGGACGTCCTCGCCCCCGAACTCCGCGTGGCGCTGGCCGTGTTCGAGCCCGGCAACCTGGAGGGCGCCCTCCTGCGACAGCGGCAGCCGGAGTAGTGCCGCAACCTCCGGGCCGCCCGAGTGCGTCAGCAGGTACGACGTGGCACTTACGCAGTACCGGGAAACCACCGAGAAAGGTCGGACATGTACGAGTACAAGGTCGTCACCTTCCGCGAAGCGCTGATCGGGGACGCGCTCGACAGCGACAAGTTGGAGAAGGTGCTCAACAAGCACGCCGAGGACGGCTGGGCGCTGAAGGACATCACGTCCGGCGAGGTGAAGGGCCGGATAGGCCCCGGCGCGGTCGACGGCCTGCTCATCACCTTCGAACGCCCCCGCCAGGGCTGAGCGCCCGGCGGGAGGAGGTCCGCGCGGCTGCGCTCGTTGTCCGAGTTGCCTGAGTGCACAGGCATCGGTGAGCGTGGCCGCGTGGTCACTTTCGGTCGCCGACCGTCTGCACGATCAGAAGCCGAGCGTGACGATCCGGGCACGGGGAGGTGTGGGGTGGCCGCCGTGGACGGCCGGCCGCAGGCGTGGGAGCGAGGGGGACTCCTTCCGGAGGGGGACTCCTTCCGGAGGAGTGCGAAGTCCTCGCCGCCGACGCGGCCCGCGATGTCGAGGGTCTCCGCCTTGCATTCGTCGGCGGAAGGTTGGGGGCCAAGACGGTGCCGGACGCGGTTCACACGGCGATCACGATGTGGCTGCTGCGGCAGTGCATGCAGCAGCAGCCGCAGTGGGATCTTCATACAGGACAAGTGGACCGAAGGGGCCGCGGCACCCGAAAGCTAAGCTCGGGGGTATGCCGACCCCTGGGGAGAGCCGCCGCCGTGTCCGTACGTATGAGCCCACGCGGACGTGGGGAGCGTTGCGCGCGCAGGTGGGGCATGTGCGGGTGGCCGCACGGGGGTTGACCGGGGAGCAGTGGAAGTGGCCCTCGGGGCTGCCGGGTTGGGACGTGCGGCTGCTGGTCGTGCACATCGTCCGGCAGGTCGAGGCGATGGGGACGATGCTGGCGGCGGAGCCGCCGGCGGCCGGGGCGAAGACGGTCGGGCTCGACACCTGGGCGCTGTCCACCGCGGGAATCGCGGAGAAGCTGGACGCCGCGACCCGGGCGGAGGAGGCGCGGACCGCCGATCCGCTCGTGGCCCTCGAAGCCGCCGCGGAGCAGCTCGACGCGCTGGAGGCCGAGGCGACCAGGGCCGACCGGCTGGTGCCGAGCCCGTTCGGCCCGATGCGGGCGAGCGACTTCCTGGTGACGCGGCTGGTCGAGCTGGTCGTCCACAGCGACGACCTCGCCCGCGCCACCGGCATCGAGGTCGGCTTCGACCGGCACGCGGTCGCCGGGGCGGTACGGGTCCTCGCGGACGCGCTCGCCGCGAAGGCGCCCGGGAACTCCGTGGAGGTGCGGGTGCCGCCGTATGCCGCCGTGCAGTGCGTGGAAGGGCCGCGGCACACCCGCGGCACCCCGCCGAACGTCGTCGAGACCGACCCCGTCACCTGGCTGCGCCTGTCCACCGGGCGCACCTCGTTCGCGGACGAGGTCGACGCCGCCCGCGTCTCCGCGTCCGGCGAGCGCGCCGACCTCGCGGCGTACCTCCCGGTCCTGGGGTAGCTCCTGCCCGGTCCTGGGACAGCTCCTGCGAAGTGGCTCGGCCGCTTCCCCCAGGCGTCTTCCAAAAACCGGAGTCCGGTTCTGATTCCTCCGGCCGCCCGTTCTGTCGGTTCCGGGAGCGCCGGACGGGGGTGGGCCAGGTGGCGGCCATGAGGGCTCCCCGACGTGATTGGCCGGAAAACGACCCTGCGCCCGGGCGCGCCCGACTCCGTAAGGCGAACATCACACCGCTTGCCACGTAAGGCATGACGCGCGTAGACCCAGGGAATTGAAGGTTCGCCCGTTCGGATGAGAGGCATTCCTGCCCTAGACTCGACAACGTGCCTCGTGGTGACGGACGACTCAGCCACGACCTGCTCCCCGGTGAGAAGGGCCCCCAAGACGCCTGCGGTGTCTTCGGTGTCTGGGCCCCAGGGGAAGAGGTCGCCAAACTCACCTACTTCGGGCTGTACGCCCTGCAGCACCGCGGACAGGAGTCCGCGGGCATCGCAGTGAGCAACGGCTCCCAGATCCTGGTCTTCAAGGACATGGGCCTGGTTTCCCAGGTCTTCGACGAGACCTCCCTCGGCTCGCTGACCGGCCACATCGCCGTCGGCCACGCCCGCTACTCGACCACCGGCGCGTCCGTGTGGGAGAACGCGCAACCCACCTTCAGGGCCACCGCCCACGGCTCCATCGCGCTGGGCCACAACGGCAACCTGGTGAACACCGCCGAGCTCGCCGAGATGGTCGCCGCGCTGCCGCAGGGCCCCGGACGGGCCACGAAGGTCGCGGCCACCAATGACACGGACCTGATCACGGCGCTGCTGGCCGGCCAGGTCGGGCCGGACGGCACCCCGCTGTCGGTCGAGGAAGCCGCACCACAGGTGCTGCCGAAGATCAAGGGCGCTTTCAGCCTCGTCTACATGGACGAGCACACCCTCTACGCCGCCCGTGACCCGCAGGGCATCCGCCCGCTGGTGCTGGGCCGGCTGGAGCGCGGCTGGGTGGTGGCCTCCGAGTCCGCCGCCCTGGACATCTGCGGCGCCAGCTTCGTCCGGGAGATCGAGCCCGGCGAGCTGATCGCCGTCGACGAGCAGGGCCTGCGCTCCTCCCGCTTCGCCGAGGCCCGCCCCAAGGGCTGCGTCTTCGAGTACGTCTACCTCGCCCGCCCCGACACCGACATCGCGGGCCGCAACGTCTACCTGTCCCGGGTGGAGATGGGCCGCCGGCTGGCCAAGGAGGCCCCGGTCGAGGCCGACCTGGTGATACCGACACCGGAGTCCGGCACGCCGGCCGCGGTCGGCTACGCCGAGGCCAGCGGCATCCCGTACGGCTCGGGCCTGGTGAAGAACTCCTACGTCGGCCGGACCTTCATCCAGCCCTCGCAGACCATCCGGCAGCTCGGCATCCGGCTCAAGCTCAACCCGCTCAAGGAAGTCATCCGCGGCAAGCGGCTGGTGGTGGTGGACGACTCCATCGTTCGCGGCAACACGCAGCGCGCGCTGGTGCGGATGCTCCGCGAGGCCGGCGCGGCCGAGGTGCACATCCGGATCTCCTCGCCGCCGGTGAAGTGGCCGTGCTTCTTCGGCATCGACTTCGCCACCCGCGCCGAGCTGATCGCCAACGGCATGAGCGTGGAGGAGATCGGCAAGTCGCTGGGCGCGGACTCGCTGTCGTACATCTCGATCGACGCGATGGTCGAGGCGACCACGATCGCCAAGCCCAACCTGTGCCGGGCCTGCTTCGACGGCGAGTACCCGATGGACCTGCCCGACCCGGAGCTGCTCGGCAAGCAGCTGCTCGAGGTCGAGCTGGCCGGTGGCGCGGACGCCGCCGACGCACTGCGCCGGCCGTGAGCCCGTACCGACCTGCCCCGCGGGCCGCCGGCCCGCGCCGCAGCCCCCACCCGTGCCCCCGCCCCGGCCACCCCGGCCCGGGCCGGGCGCCGCGACCGTACGACCCGTACGACCGACACGAAGGTTTCCCCAGCCATGTCTGAGACAACCGGTGCCAGCTACGCAGCCGCGGGCGTCGACATCGAGGCGGGCGACCGCGCCGTCACCCTGATGAAGGAGTGGGTGCGCAAGGCGTCCCGCCCCGAGGTGGTCGGTGGCCTCGGCGGCTTCGCCGGGCTCTTCGACGCCTCGGCCCTCAAGCGCTACGAGCGCCCGCTGCTCGCGTCGGCCACCGACGGCGTCGGCACCAAGGTGGACATCGCCCGCCGGATGGGCGTCTACGACACGATCGGCCACGACCTGGTCGGCATGGTCGTGGACGACCTGGTGGTGTGCGGCGCCGAGCCGCTGTTCATGACCGACTACATCTGCGTCGGCAAGGTCTACCCGGAGCGGGTCGCGGCCATCGTCAAGGGCATCGCGGAGGGCTGCGTGCTGGCCGGCTGCGCGCTGGTCGGCGGCGAGACCGCCGAACACCCCGGGCTGCTGGGCGCCGACGACTTCGACGTGGCGGGCGCGGGCACCGGCGTGGTCGAGGCCGACGGGCTGCTGGGCGCGGACCGGGTCCGGCCGGGCGACGCGGTGATCGCGATCGAGTCCTCCGGACTTCACTCGAACGGGTACAGCCTGGTCCGGCACGTGCTCTTCGACCGGGCCGGCTGGGCGCTGGACCGCGAGGTGCCCGAGTTCGGCCGCACGCTGGGCGAGGAACTGCTGGAGCCGACCAGGATCTACTCGCTGGACTGCCTGGCGCTGGCCCGCACCACCGAGGTGCACGCCTTCTCGCACATCACCGGCGGCGGTCTGGCCGCCAACCTGGCCCGGGTGATCCCGGACCACCTGCACGCCACCGTGGAGCGCCCCACCTGGACGCCGGGACCGGTCTTCGGAGTGGTCGGCGAGCTGGGCGGGGTGCGGCGCGAGGAGCTGGAGAAGACGCTCAACATGGGCGTCGGCATGATGGCCGTGGTGCCGCAGGAGTCGGTCGACGTGGCGCTCGCGGTGCTCGCGGACCGTGACGTGGACGCCTGGGTGGCCGGCGAGATCCGGGCACGCGAAAGCGGCGCGTCGGCCGTGGAGCTGGTCGGCGACTACGGCGACGACGCCTGACCCGGACGGTTACCCGCGGTGAGGAAACATGCCGACGACGAAACCCGGCCCGGGGCGGACCCCGGGCCGGGCCTCAAGCGTTGGCGGCGTCAAGCGCGACGGCGCTGAGACGACGGTGACGGCTCGGACTGTTCGTCCTGGTCATCGTCCTCGTCGTCGTCGTTGTACAGATCCGCGTACTGAGCGTACGGGTCGTCGTCCAACTCGTCGTCATCGTCCTCGACTGGCTCCGGATTAACCGGCCTCGACGGCGATGCGCCCAGCTCGTCGGCCAGACGTGAGAGATCCGTGCCGCCGCTGTTGTACTTCAGCTGGCGGGCGACCTTCGTCTGCTTGGCCTTGGCCCGGCCGCGCCCCATGGCTCGACCCCCTTAACGGCGGGGCTCGACGGCCCCGAGTCTTGACACGCGTTCATGATCCGGACGGCCTCCTTGGAGAGAGACCGGTCCGTAGGGCCTCAACGGTACCTGCTTCCGACGCCGCACGGTACGTCGCCCGCACGACGCGCGTCGGAACAGGGGATATTTGCGGCCCTGTCGTTCCTGGTCAGACCCGATTTTACCTTCTTCTAGCGCGAACTTGCTATCGGGCCGTGCTATCGGTCACGCCGAGGCCCCCGGACGGGCCCGTTCCGCCCCCGTCCGGGGACCTCGACGACGGCTCAACCCAGGCGCAACCCAGGCTCAACCCAGGCTCGGCCGCAGCCAGTCGGCGGCCAGGGTGCGCTCGGCGATCCGCTGCTCGGCGAGCCGGTCGGCGGCCACCGCGGGCGGCACTCCGTCGACCTTGGCGCGTTCGAATATGGCCAGCGTGGTGTCGTGGATCTTCGCGGCCTTCGCCTTGGCCCGTTCGAAGTCGAACCCGCGCAGCTCGTCGGCGACCTGGATGACGCCGCCGGCGTTCACCACGTAGTCGGGGGCGTAGAGGATGCCGCGGTCGGCGAGGTCCTTCTCGACGCCGGGGTGGGCGAGCTGGTTGTTGGCCGCGCCGCAGACCACGGTGGCGGTCAGCGCGGCGACGGTCGGATCGTCGAGCGCGCCGCCCAGCGCGCAGGGGGCGTAGACGTCCAGCGGGGTGCGCACCAGCGCGTCGGCGTCGGCGACGGCGGTCACGCCCGGGTGGCGGGCGGTGATCCGCGCGACCGCGTCGGCGCGCACGTCGGTGACCACGACCTCGGCGCCGTCGTCGACGAGGTGCTCCACCAGGTGGTGGCCGACCTTGCCGACGCCCGCGACGCCGACCCGGCGGCCGCGCAGCGTCGGCTCGCCCCACTGGGCCTTGGCGGCCGCGCGCATGCCCTGGAAGACACCGAAGGCGGTGAGCACCGAGGAGTCGCCGGCGCCGCCGTTCTCGGGGGAGCGGCCGGTGGTCCAGCGGTTCTCGCGGGCGACCACGTCCATGTCGGCGACGTAGGTGCCGACGTCGCACGCGGTGACGTAGCGGCCGCCGAGCGAGGCCACGAAGCGGCCGTAGGCGAGCAGCAGCTCCTCGGTCTTGAGGGTGTCCGGGTCGCCGATGATGACGGCCTTGCCGCCGCCGTGGTCGAGGCCGGCCAGGGCGTTCTTGTACGACATGCCGCGGGAGAGGTTGAGGGCGTCGTCCAGGGCCTGCTCGTCGGAGGAGTAGGCGTGGAAGCGGGTGCCGCCGAGGGCCGGGCCCAGGGCGGTGGAGTGGAGTGCGATCACGGCCCGCAGGCCGGTCGGGCGGTCCTGGCACAGGACGACCTGCTCGTGTCCGCCCTGTTCCGATCGGAACAGCTTGGCGATGACGGCGGCGCCGTTGCCGCCGTCGGTCTGACGTACGTCGGTCACGGTGGTGACTCCCATAGTCCGGTGGTGCTCGCGGTCCCATTGGGTTCGGGTGTCTCGCCCCCCGTACGGGTGGCGGAGGGTTCGATGGCCTCAGGGTAGGCCCTGCACCCAGTGGCCGGGATCACCTCCGGCGGAGGCGGTCCCGTGGGACGATCGGAGGCGTCGGCACGGCGGGTACGGCGTTGGAGGAGCGGGCGTGGGCGGTTCGGCGGTACTGGTCCCGTACACGTCGTATCTGCGGGTGTACGAGCCGCTGGCGGCCTTTCCCGAGCCCGAACGCACCCACTGGTACCGGTATGCGGCCGCGGGCCGTGAGCGCGGCGCACAGGACGAGCTGAGGCAGTCGCTGGCCGGGCTGGTGCCGGTGCCGCCGATCGCGGTGCCGGTGCACGAGAGCCGGGAGGCGTTCATCGCCGAGGTGGGCGGGGTCACGCACGTCTGCCCGTGGCGGACCCGGCTGCGCGGCTGGATGGCGCTGGAGCAGCTGGAGGGACAGCTGCCGGCCCCGGTGCTCGACGCGATGGTGCCGCCGGTGGTCAGGCGGCAGGCCGCGGCCGACCACGAGGCGTGGCGCGAGCGGAACCCCGACGCGCGGCCCTGGATTCGCTCGGCGACCTGGCACGTGCCGGTGCGCTGGTTCATCCTCGTCGGCGACGACGAGCGGGAGTACGAACCGGTCGGCGCGGAGGACGCCACGGGCGGGTCGAAGCAGCCGATGATGCGCTACCGCACCCCGATGGTGCAGGCGCGGCGCCGGGTGGCGCGCGGCCTGCGGGTGCTCAAGGAGGCGCTGGACGAGAGCCCGTTGGTCGACGGGCTGATCGACGTGGGGCGCTGGCTGGAGGAGTTCCACCCGCGCTCGCTGGTCGAACTGGACTACGGCGGGCTGGTGCACGTGATCGGCCCGGAGGCGCTGGCGGCCGACCGCTCGGCGGCGGACGCGGCCGAGGGGCTGGCGGCGCTGCGCGAGGGCGACTCGGCGGCGGCCGGCACGGCGTACGAGCGGCTGACCGATCGGTGGCGGGCGGTGCGCGAGCTCCAGTTCGCGAACTGAGCCGGGCCGTGGCGCACGGCGGGGCGGTCGGGATCTGACGGGTTGTTGTCTCCGGGTGGGCCGGGTGTTGTCTCCGGTCCGGCCCGCGACGTGCTTCTGCCCCTGGTGATGGTGCTATTGGCCCAAGCGTGACGCAGAGCACGTAACCGGACTCTTGCCTGCATCACCATCTGTCATGCCAAAATGGGACATCGGGTCCGCCTCGGGCTCGCATCGAAGGTGGGGATGTGGCGGATGATCGCGCTGTGACTGATCGTCACGTTGGTGTGACTGTCCGCTATGGCCCGGTCCATCGGCTTCCGTCGAGCTTGAACACCTGAGAGGGCAAATCCATCGGTTTGGCCGACGCGGCTGGACGGATGGTGTAGTTGTAGTGCCGAGGACAAGCCGTTCGTCCTATTACCGACTCGGCCCGCGTTCGCCCATATCGGGCAACGCGGGTCAAGGTGCAGAATTTAAGAGGAAAGAACCGCGTTGGTTCGGTTCTCTCGAGGAGGCCGCTCATGACCGCTCGCACCCCTGATGCCGAGCCGTTGCTAACACCCGCTGAGGTCGCCACCATGTTCCGCGTCGACCCGAAGACGGTCACGCGCTGGGCCAAGGCAGGCAAGCTCACGTCGATCCGCACGCTCGGCGGGCACCGCCGTTACCGCGAGGCGGAGGTCCGTGCGCTGCTTGCGGGCATTCCGCAGCAGCGCAGCGAGGCCTGACAGCCCTTTTGGGCGGCTTGTGGGGCCCCTACCCCATACGTCGCCGTCCGAAGGCCACCTGCCCCCATCAGGAGGCCCGAGGGGAGGGCGAACAGCAGGACGCAACACCGTATGACCGTAAGAGGATCGCATCGGACTCCGCCGGGTCCGATGCGATCCTCTTTTTTGTGTGCCCGGTCACACGTGATGCAGGTGGGTACCATTGCACATATTAAATCGAGAGCCTTGCGCAGGGCCTCCAGTTCCTTATGTGTCCCACAAGTTCGCGTGACTCCCGTCACATGTGCGGCACTTGAGGTTGTTGCCTGCGATGCGGTAATGAACCGGCTTGGCCCGTTAGGGTCTTCGGTGCCGTCGTGCCTCCGCGGCTGCCCCGGTCGCCGGCCCGGCGGGACGGAAGCCCTCAACTCCTCGCAGGCCGACGGGACTTGCCGGGCGCGTGGCCGGTCGCCCCGGCGCGCGGAACGGCCCGCACGCGCGCGCCTGGGGCCGCGGAGCGCGCCCCCGCGTGCCGGCGGGTCCCAGGGGGCGGCGGAAAGCCCGCGTACGGGGGTGTGGTTGGCGGTGTGGGGCCGCGACCTGGTTGGGGACGGCCGAACGCTCGCCCGAGCCTGGGGGGGACGGCGGAAAGCCCGCCTCCCGGGGTTCGGGTGACGGGCGTTCGTGTCTGGTGGGGTCCTGACGGGATTTGCTGGGTCTGATTCGCGGCTGGCGCCGCGGGGCGCGGCCTGGGCCAGCCTCGCAGGGGACGGCGGAAAGCCCGTCTCCCGGGGTTCGGGGGACGGGCTTTGCCATCTGCTGCGGTCCTGACGGGATTTGAACCCGCGGCCTCCACCTTGACAGGGTGGCGAGCACTCCAAACTGCTCCACAGGACCTTGTTGCGAGTCAGACTGTACAGCAGGTCAGGGGGTGCGGTCGAACTCAGGACCAGGCGGCGTCGAGGGCCTTGAAGACGCGCTTGTCGGAGACCGGGAACGCGGTGCCCAGGGCGTGCGCGAAGTAGCTGACCCGCAGCTCCTCGATCATCCAGCGGATGTCGCGGACGGCGGCGGGGACCGGGCGTCCGGCCGGCTGGGCGGCCAGCAGCTCGGCGTACTCCGCCTGGATCTCGCGGACCTTCTCCATACGGGTGGTGTCGCGCTGGACGCCCGTCGGCATCTGCTGGAGGCGGCGGTCGGCGGCCACCAGGTAGCGCAGCAGGTCCGGGAGGCGCTTCAGGCCCGCCCCGGTGACGAAACCGGGGTACACCAGCCCGGCGAGCTGCTCCTTGACGTCCTGGACGTTCGCGACCAGGACGAGGCTCGCGGTGTCCTTCAGCCGGCGCTCGCAGGAGTGCCAGGCCGCGAGCACCTGCTGGACCTGCTGGATGGAGCGCCCGGTCAGCTCGACCAGGTCGGCCCGTACCGCGTCGAACAGCTTGCGGTAGCTCTCCTCGTCCCAGGCGGGCCCACCGTGCTCGGCGATCAGCCGGTCCGCGGCCGCGGTGGCGCAGTCCTCGAAGAGGCCCTGCACGCTGCCGTGCGGGTTGCGGGACAGCGCGAGCTTCTGCTGGTTGGAGAGCTTGTCGGCGGCGAACTTCGCCGGGTTGACCGGGACGTTCAGCAGGATCAGCCGGCGGGTGCCGCGCCACATCGCCTCGGCCTGCTCCGGCTCGGTGTCGAACAGCCGCACCGCGACCGTGGCGCCCTCGTCGACCAGCGCGGGGTACGCCTTGACCGGCTGCCCGGCCCGCCTGGTCTCGAAGGTGCGCGGGAGGGCGCCCACCGTCCAGTCGGTGAGGCCGGTGCGCTGCTCCATGGTGGCCAGCGCCGGGTCCGAGGCCCGCTCGAACGCCTTGGTGATCGCCTCCCGCGTCTTCGGCCGCAGCCGCTGCTTGAGCGCGTCGAGGTCCTTGTCCTCCGCGTGGCCGGCGACCTTGCGGCGCCGCTCGTCCACCACCCGGAAGGTGATCTTGAGGTGGTCGGGCACCTTCGACAGGTCGAAGTCCTCCGCCGAGACCCGTACCCCGACCATCCGCTGGAGTTCCCGCGCCAGCACCACGGGCAGCGGGTCGGGGCCGGCCGCGACCCGGTCGAGGAACGCCTGCGCGTAGTTCGGCGCCGGGACGTAGTGGCGGCGGATCGGCTTGGGCAGCGAGCGGATCAGCTCGGTGACGACCTGCTCGCGCAGGCCGGGGATCTGCCAGTCGAAGCCGTCGGGCACCACCTGGTTGAGCACCTGGAGCGGGATGTGCACGGTCACACCGTCGGCGTCCCCGCCCGGCTCGAACTGGTAGGTCACCCGGAACTTCAGCGCGCCCTGCCGCCAGGAGTCGGGGTAGTCGGCCTTGGTGACCGCCTCCGCGTTCTCGTTGATCAGCATGGAATGCTCGAAGTTGAGCAACTCCGGTTCCTCGCGCCGCTTGTGCTTCCACCAGGAGTCGAAGTGGGCTCCGGACACGACGTGTTCGGGCAGCTTGCCGTCGTAGAAGTCGAAGAGCGTCTCGTCGTCGACGAGGATGTCGCGGCGGCGGGCGCGGTGCTCCAACTCCTCGACCTCGCCGAGGAGTTTGCGGTTGTCGTGGAAGAACTGGTGGTGGGTGCGCCAGTCGCCCTCGACCAGGGCGTTGCGGATGAACAGCTCGCGCGAGGTCTCCGGGTCGATCCGCCCGTAGTTCACCTTGCGCTGGGCGACCAGCGGGACGCCGTAGAGCGTCACCTTCTCGTACGCCATCACCGCGGCCTGGTCCTTCTCCCAGTGCGGCTCGCTGTAGCTGCGCTTGACCAGGTGCTCGGCGAGCGGCTCGACCCACTCCGGCTCGATCTTCGCGTTGACCCGCGCCCACAGCCGGGAGGTCTCCACCAGCTCGGCCGACATGATCCAGCGCGGCGGTTTCTTGAACAGCGCGGAGCCGGGGAAGACCGCGAACTTCGCGCTACGGGCACCCAGGTACTCGTTCTTGTCGGTGTCCTTGAGGCCCAGATGCGACAACAGCCCCGCGAGCAACGACACATGGACCCGCTGCGGGTCCGCCGCGTCCTGGTCGCCGGTGGGTTCGGGCTCGATGGTGATGCCGAGGGTCCGGGCGACCGAGCGGAGCTGGCTGTAGATGTCCTGCCACTCGCGGATGCGCAGGTAGTTGAGGAACTCGGAACGGCACATCCGGCGGAAGGCGGAGGAGGACAGCTCCTTCTGCTTGTCGCGCAGGTACGCCCACAGGTGCAGGAAGGAGAGGAAGTCGCTGCTCTCGTCCTTGAACCGGGCGTGCTGCTGGTCGGCCTGCGCCTGCTTGTCGGCGGGGCGCTCGCGCGGGTCCTGGATGGACAGCGCGGCCGCGATCACCATCACCTCGCGCACGCAGCCGTTGCGGTCCGCCTCCAGCACCATGCGGGCCAGCCGCGGGTCGACCGGGAGCTGGGCGAGCTTGCGGCCGGTCTGGGTGAGCCGCTTGCGCGGGTCCTTCTGCTGTGGGTCGAGCGCGCCGAGCTCTTCGAGGAGCTGGACGCCATCCTTGATGTTGCGGCTGTCCGGCGGGTCGATGAACGGGAACTTCGCGATGTCGCCGAGCCCGGCCGCCGTCATCTGCAGGATCACCGAGGCGAGGTTGGTGCGCAGGATCTCCGCGTCGGTGAACTCGGGACGGGACAGGAAGTCGTCCTCGTCGTAGAGCCGGATGCAGATGCCGTCGGAGGTGCGGCCGCAGCGGCCCTTGCGCTGGTTGGCGCTGGCCTGGCTGATCGGCTCGATCGGCAGCCGCTGCACCTTGGTGCGGTGGCTGTAGCGGGAGATGCGGGCGGTGCCGGGGTCGATCACGTAGCGGATGCCCGGGACGGTCAGCGAGGTCTCCGCCACGTTGGTGGCCAGCACGATGCGGCGGCCGGTGTGCTGCTGGAAGACGCGGTGCTGCTCCGCCGACGACAGCCGCGCGTACAGCGGCAGCACCTCGGTGCCGCGCAACTGCCGCTTGGTGAGGGCGTCGGCGGTGTCGCGGATCTCCCGCTCGCCGGAGAGGAAGACCAGGATGTCGCCCGGGCCCTCGGCCTGCAGTTCGTCCACCGCGTCGCTGATCGCGGTGATCTGGTCCCGGTCGGCCTCCGCGGAACCCTCTTCGAGGAGCGGCCGGTAGCGCACCTCGACCGGATACGTGCGCCCGCTGACCTCCACCACCGGGGCGTCGCCGAAGTGCCGGGAGAAGCGCTGCGGGTCGATCGTGGCGGAGGTGATCACGACCTTGAGGTCGGGGCGGCGCGGCAGCAGCTGGGCGAGGTAGCCGAGGATGAAGTCGATGTTGAGGCTGCGCTCGTGGGCCTCGTCGATGATGATCGTGTCGTAGGCGCGCAGCTCGCGGTCGGTCTGGATCTCGGCGAGCATGATGCCGTCGGTCATCAGCTTGACCAGGGTGGAGTCGCCCACCTGGTCGGTGAAGCGGACCTTCCAGCCGACCGCCTCGCCCAGCGGGGTGCGCAGCTCCTCCGCGACGCGCTCGGCGACCGTCCTGGCCGCGATCCGGCGCGGCTGGGTGTGGCCGATCAGGCCGCGCACGCCCCGGCCCAGCTCCAGGCAGATCTTCGGGATCTGGGTGGTCTTGCCTGAGCCGGTCTCACCGGCGACGATCACCACCTGGTGGTCGCGGATCGCCGCGAGGATGTCGTCCTTCTTCTGGCTGACCGGCAGCGACTCGGGGTACGTGATCCGCGGCACAGCAGCCTGGCGGGCGGCTATCCGGGCCTCGGCCCTCCCGATCTCCGTGTCGATCTCGGTGAGCACCGCGGTGCGCGCCTCCGGCTTGCGGATGCGGCGGGCGCCGTCGAGCCGGCGGCCGAGCCGCTGCTCGTCGCGCGAGGAGAGCGCGGGCAGCCGCGCGGCGAGTCCGGAGAACTCGGCGGAGGAGGAGGGTTGCGTAGACATACGCGATCCAGCATCGCACCTGCCGGGGAGGACGGGCGAACCCATTTCGGCGGGGTTTTCGGGGCGTCCGGACGGGGGCGCGGTCCACGGGGTGCCCGCGGGTGCCTGCCGGCTGCTTACCGGGTGCCCGTCGGGGTGCCTGCCGGGGCGCCCGCGCCAACGACGCAGGGCCCGTCTCCGATGGAAACGGGCCCTGTGTCGTGCGGTGGCTGGGGCCGGGGTCGAACCGGCGACCTACCGCTTTTCAGGCGGTCGCTCGTACCAACTGAGCTACCCAGCCGCAGCGGTCCTGACGGGATTTGAACCCGCGGCCTCCACCTTGACAGGGTGGCGAGCACTCCAAACTGCTCCACAGGACCTTGCTTGGTGCGGCACAAGTGTGACACATGATGTGCCCCGCTCTCGCACCAGTTTTCCGCGACGCCCGCGCCATGCCTTCCGGGCCCCCGGAAACCCCTGGGGATTTCCTGTGACCGTTCGGACATTTCGACGGGCTGATGTCGCTGGATCAGCGTAGCAGAATCGGGGCGGGGTCCCGTACGCACGAGGTCCGCGCGGGCGCAGGTACGGCTTGGGAAAGAGCTTTGACGGTGTCATGACGCGCTGGGTAGCGTGCGGCCATGGACGTGCTGAGGTACGTGGCTTTCGCCACCGACGCCTCCGGGGGGAACCCGGCGGGCGTGGTGCTGGACGCGAGCGGCGCCGACGAGGCCGCGATGCTGGCCGTCGCCGCCGAAGTCGGCTACTCGGAGACGGCGTTCGCCGTGCCCCGCCCCGACGGCGGCCTGGACGTCCGCTACTTCAGCCCGCTGGCCGAGGTGTCGTTCTGCGGGCACGCGACCATCGCCACCGCGGTCGCCCACGCGCGTGAGCACGGCCCCGGCGCACGGGACTTCCACACCCGGGCCGGGCTCGTCAGGGTCGGGACCTCGGTGGGGGCCGACGGCGTGATCACCGCCGAGTTGGTGAGCGTGCCGCCCAGGTCGGTGCCGCCGGCCCCGGACGACCTGCCGGAGTTGCTCGCCGCGCTGCGCTGGTCCGCGGACGAACTGGACCCGGCGCTGCCGCCGCGGATCGCCTACGCCGGCGCCTGGCACCCGGTGATCGCCGCCTCGACCCGGCAGCGGCTGGCCGCGCTCGACTACGACATGGCCGCGCTCGGCGACCTCATGCGCCGCCGCGACTGGACGACGGTCGACCTGGTCTGGCGGGAGTCGGAGACCGTCTTCCACGCCCGCAACCCCTTCCCGCCCGGCGGTGTGGTCGAGGACCCGGCCACGGGAGCGGCGGCCGGCGCGTTCGGCGGCTACCTGCGGGAGCTGGGCCTGGTCGCGCTGCCGGCCGAGCTCACCATCCACCAGGGCGACGACATGGGCCGGCCGAGCGTGCTGACCGTCGGCGTCCCCGCGGACCCCGCCGAGGGCATCAGCGTGCGCGGCGCGGCCGTACCGATCCCGGACTGACGTCAGGCCCGGCGCCGCGCGTCACCCGTACGGGGTCGGTACGGCCGGCTCGGGACGGGTCCCGGGGCGCACCGGGTAGACCTGGGGGAGCCGCCGGAAGGGGCGGACCCGGGTGGACCAGGGGCGCGAGCGGGGAGTCGAGCGATGGCCGGACACATGCGGTGCGGGTACGTCGCGGGCGCGGTGCTGGCGGCCGCGGTACTGGCGGGGTGCGGGTCGGGCGGGCACGGCGACGGGCACGGGAGCGGGACCGCCCAGGGGGCCGGGCGCACACCGGCGACCACCGCGGCCGCGACCTCCACCGCGCCGGCGCCCGCGCCGCCCCCCGGTCCCGCCCGCCACCGCGAGCATTCCCACCACCGCGACCACTCCCGCCACCGCGTCCCCGAGCGCCGGCACCGCCACCACCGATCTCCACGCCTGCTACGACGGCACCTGCGAGATCACCGTCTCCCGGCCGGTCACCATCCCGGTGGACGGCCGGTTCGGCTTCTCCGCGTTCAAGGTCACCCACATCGGCCCCGACGGCGTCACCATCGAGGCGAACGGCGCCGGGACCCACCTGGAGTCCGGGGTCAGCCCCGGCGGCACCGCCGCGCTGAACGGCATCTCGGTACGGGTCGGGTCGGTGCACGGGGGCACCGCGGACCTGTCGATCTCGCACCGCTGATCCGCCGCGCGGGCGGTCAGGTGCTCGGCTTGGCCAGGAGGAGTTCGGTGTTGTGGTCGGCGGAGGTACCGAGCTTGGCGGCGGGGGTGGCGTAGGGGTCGTTGAAGGAGAGCTCGCGGTAGAGGGCGGCGAGGTTGGGCTCGGTGGTGGTGCCGAAGTCGGTCGCGTAGGGGGCGGCGGACTCGACGAGGGTGGTGAAGAGCGACAGGGTGCCGTCGTGGTTGTCGGCGATCTCGATCAGCCGGGCGTGCTGCGGGAAGTCGACGTGGGAGGCGGTGTTGATCTCCCAGAACGCCCGCTCGGGGACGGCGTGGCCGTGCGGGGTGATGAGGTTGGCGTGCGTGTGGCCGTTCACCCAGGCCACCACGTTGGGGTAGCGCTGCAGCAGGGTGACGAGTTCGGTGCCGGTGTGCCGGCCGTCGAGGAGGTTGTACGGGTCGGGCAGCGTGTTGCCCATGGTGGTGCTGGTGTGGTGGCTGAACAGGACGACGAGCTGGTCCTGGGAGCCGCGCCGGACCACGTTGCCGTCGGTGTCGTACCAGTGGGTGCTGTACGACTGGAGCACCGACTCCAGCCACTTGAGCTGGGTGGAGCCGATGGAGCCGTCCGCCCAACCGGCGCGGTTGGTGGTGTCGAGGCTGACGCCGAGGACGCCGTCGGAGATCGGGAAGGTGTAGTAGAGCTTGCCGCTGTCGGCCGCCGCCGCGGTGAAGCCGTGGCCGTACGGGCCGGGGCCGGTGCGGGCGGTGTCGAGGTGCGCCTGGGCGAACTGCTTCGGGGTGAAGGGGGCGCGGCGGGCGTCGGGGGTGACCGAGCGGACCGGGCCGCCGCCTTCGAGCAGGCCGAGCAGGAGGGCGACCGCGGTCGCCGGGTCGTGCTGGATCGCGTCGGCGAGCTTGGCCGCGGTCGCGTCGTCCACGCCCTCGATCTTGCCGCCGCCGGTGTAGAGCGAGCCCAGCAGGCCCAGGTCGGGCAGGGTGCCCTCGATGCTGTCGTCGTGGTTGCCGACCGTGGTGTACCAGGGGGTGCGCAGCCCGGCCGCGGTGAACGGCTTCCCGGCCGCGGCCAGGAAGCCCGGCACCTGCGGGAAGCCGGCCGCCTTGTAGTGGTCCTGGTAGGACGACTCGGGGTTCCAGTACAGCGCGGAACCGGAGTTCTGCACGCCCTCGTACCGCGAGGTGTCCCCGGTGTTCGGGGTGATCGCGCCGCCGCTCATCACCGTGAGGTACCAGTCGAGTTCGACCTGCTCGTGGTTGTCGGTGTTGTCGCCGGTCGCCATCACCAGCGAGAACGGCAGGCCCGTGTAGGGGCCGCCGGAAAGGGAGTTGACCCGGTCCACCAGCGAGGCCGCGCCGCGCACGGTCAGCGCCTCGTGCGGGCGGTAGGCGGAGTCGATGTACTGCGCCAGGTACTCGAAGCGCACGGGCGACTCGGTGTCGGCCAGGTGCAGGTCGGTGAACTGCACGAAGGAGGCGAGCCCGGTCCGCGTGGTGTCCCGCCCGGAGCCGGCCGCGGCCAGCTCGCCGCGTACCACCAGTGGCCAACCGGGCCCGGCCGCAAGCCTCTTGTACGTGCCGGTGCCGGTCGCCGTCGCGGCCTGGGCGAGCGTGGTGCCCTCGACCACGACGGCGCGCGCGGCGGTCGCGGCGACCGCGCGGTCGTGGGCCGCGGCCGACGCGAACGGGCTGTCCACGAGGGTCAGGGCGGCGGCCGCCGCCGCGGCGGAGGCACCGGAGAGGAACTGGCGTCTGCTGGCTGCGCGCATGGACAAGTCTCCTGACGGTGGGCGGGGTTGGCGCTCGTGCGGCTGCTGCTCCGGCCGTTCGCCGGCCGGCGTGTCGGGCGTCGCTCGGCCCGTGCCGGAGACGTGCCCGGCGCGCGCTCAGCTCCGTATTACCAGCCGGTAATGGCCAACCGCCAGGGTCCCGCCGCATCTTCACGGCGGGTTGGCCGCCGCGTGAACCGGCCGTGAAGCGACGGCGGCGGTACGCGGCGCAGGTCCGTACGCAGCGGATGCCCGTACGCGGCGCAGGTTCGTACGCGGCGCAGGTCCGTACGGGGGCGCGTGGCCGGGTTCGGGTTCGCGGGGTGAAGTGTGGCTGTGCTCGGGAGAGTTCAGCTCTGGGCGGTCGGGCGGATCACGATCTCGTTGACGTCCACGTCCGCCGGCTGCTCGATGGCGTAGCCGATGGCCCGGGCGATCGCGTCCGGCGGGATGGCGATCTCGTCGCGCTTGGCGAGGAGCTCGGCGCGCACCCGCGGGTCGGCCGCGCCCGCCGCGAAGTCGGTGTGCACGAAACCGGGGGAGACGGAGGTGACGCGGATGTGCGGGCCGGCCTCCTGGCGCAGGCCCTCGCAGATGGTGCGGGCGGCGTTCTTGGTCGCCGCGTAGACCACCTGGCCGGGGACGATCCGCAGGCCCGCGGTGGACAGGGTCGTGACGAAGTGCCCCGAGCCCTGGGCGCGGAAGACCGGCAGGGCCGCGGCGATGCCGTGCAGCAGGCCCTTCACGTTGATGTCGACCATGTCCGCCCAGTCCTCGACCCGCAGGTCGTCGAGCGGGGAGACCGGGCCGATGCCGGCGTTGCCCACCAGGACGTCGAGCCGGCCGAAGCGCTGACCGGCGAGGGCGACGAGCGCCGCCAGGTCCTCGCTGCGGCGCACGTCGGTCCTGGCGGTGACGGCCTCGCCGCCGGCCGCGGTGATCCGCGCGGCGAGCGCGTCCAGCCGGTCGGTGCGGCGCGCGCCGAGCACCAGCCGGGCGCCGCGCGCGGCGAGCAGCAGCGCGGTGGCCTCGCCGATGCCGCTGCTCGCGCCGGTGAGGGCGACGACCTTGCCGTGCAGCGGGGGCGTGGGGGAGGAAGGAGATGCGGCGGAGGCGGGGGTCGCGGGTGCTGCGGTGGACATGGACTGCTCCTTGCCGGGGGTTCGCGGTATCGTCGGAAGGGGAAGCGGACACGCGTCCGCTTCCATTCCAACGTAGCGGACAGGTGTCCGCTTAGCAAAGGACCCGGCCCGGTCCCGCCCTGCCGCGCCCTGCCACGGCGCGGCGCGGTGCGGCGGCGCGGCCGGACCGGAGGGAAGGAAGGGCGCCTCGTGACCGAGCGAGCACCTCGGCGGGCCGACGCGGAGCAGAACCGGGCCCGGATCGTGGACGTGGCCCGGGTCGCGCTGACCGAGTCGGCCGACGCGACGCTGAACTCGATCGCGAAGCGCGCGGGGGTCGGCCAGGGCACGCTCTACCGGCACTTCGCCACCCGAGAGGCGCTGCTGCTGGCCGTCTACCGGCAGGACATCGAGGAACTGCTGTGCGCCGCACCCGAGTTGCTGCGCGCGCACGAGCAGCGGCCGCTGGACGCCCTGCGGCTGTGGCTGGACCGGCTGGCGGCGTACGGCCGGATCAAGCACGGCGTCGCGCAGGCCGTGGAGGCCGCGACCCGGGCGGACCTGTCCAACGAGTACTACGACCGGGTGATCGACACGATCGGCTCGCTGCTGCGGGCCGGGCAGGACGCCGGCGCCGTGCGCGCCGACGTGGACGCGCCGGACGTGCTGCTCCTGGTGGACTTCCTGTGGCGCAGCGACCAGGGGCCGGACTGGGAGCCGCGCACCCGGCACCTGCTCGGCCTCGTGCTCGACGGGCTGCGGGCGCGGCCGGGTGCGTCGGCGGGTGCGTCGGCGGAGGGTTCAGCGGGGGCGTGACCCGGGGGCGTCCGCGGGCTCGTCGCCGAAGCCGTCCTCGTCCGGCTCGGTCTCCATCAGGTCCAGGTCCGGTGGCACCAGCGTGGTGGACTCGACCAGGCCCTTGAGGAGGTTGTGCAGGAGGTTGTTGTCCCACGGGGTGCCCGCGTCGCCGTCGTGCATCAGCGGGTACGGGAAGCCGCCCTCGTGCAACCGCCGCCGTACGGAGGCGAGTTTGTACTCGATCCGGCGCACGCTCCAGTTGTCGTCGGGGCGCAGGTACGCGAGTTGCTCGGCGGTCTGCCGGTATGCCAGCGGACGCGGGCCGTCCTCATAGAGCAGGTAGTGCTGGCCCATGACGACCAGCAGCAGGCGTTCGTCGTCGTCCAGCGGCCACAGCTTGGGCGGCAGGGTCTCGGCGCGGCGGCGGGGTACGGAGCCGCGCTCGTCGTGGCCGGTGACGTACAGCTCGACCAGGTGCTCGCGGAAGCCGGAGCCCTTGACGAAGACCGGGGTGTAGCCGGGGACGAGCGGGATCGGGTCGGTGGTGGTGTGCATCAGGCGGCCGTGCGGCAGGCGGACGAGCTGCCGGCCGGTGTTGCGCAGCCACCACTGGCGCTTGCGGTAGGTGAGTTCGCCGTGCCGGCGGCTGACCCGCAGGTCGTCCTCGCCGACCGGCAGGTCCACGTCGTCCGGGCGCTCGCCGCGGCCGAACCTGACCACCAGCCCGGCGCGCGGTGCCACCTTGATGCCGCCGGTCACGGTGCGGGCGTGGAGCGTGCCGGGGCTGGCGGGCGCGGCGCCCCGCGCGAGGCTGTCCGGGCTGTTCACTGTCTCCTCCTCATCGGCGGCGGGGGCGGGCCGCGCGCTCCCCTCCGGTGCACGGCCCCGCGGTGTCCCCCGTGCGCCTTCCACTCTCGTCGCGCACCTCTTTGTCCGAGTGTGCCCGGCCGGCGCGGGACCCCTCCGCAGACGGGTCAGCGGGTGGGGAGCCGGGCGGCGGCCGCGGCGGCGAGCCGGGTCGCCATGGAGCGCAGCCTCGCGTCGCCGCCCGAGCCGCTGACCTCCAACTCGAAGGTCTCGGCGAGCCGGTCGCCGTGGTCGTCGGTGTAGGTGCGGTAGACCACCTCGACCACGGCGGTGTGGTCGCCGTCGGAGTCGGGCGGGGCGACGAAGGCGCGGTGGCCGCCGAGGCGGGTGGAGGTGCCGTCGTCGGCGGTGGGCGGCTCGCCTCGGTCGAAGGCGAGGTCGACGTCGATGTCGCTGGTGGTGCTCTGCCACGAGCAGTCCCAGTTGCCGTAGGAGACGTCCGGGTCGTTGGCGTCGATGCCGGGGACGACTTCGAGCGCCGTCGCGGTCAGCAGCGTGCAGGCGTCCGTGTCGACCAGCGACTCGGCGGGCAACGCGGGTGTGCGGCGCGGGAGTCGGCCGCCGGTCGGCACGGCGTTGAGGGCGGCGACCGCGGCGGTGGTGGCGGTGTCGGCCATGCCGCACAGCACGGTGGAGGAGGGGTCGGAGTCGTCGGCCGGCTTCGCGGTGACGACGGCGTGCACGCTGGTGGAACGGTGCCGCCCGCCGTGGTCGTGGCCGCCGTTGCCGCTGTTGCCTTTGCCGGCGCTGTTGCCGCCGCCGGTGTCCGCGGCGCCGTCGAGCAGGAGCGTACGGTCGCACTCGCCGCCGTCCGCCGGCTCGTCCACGACGCGCACCCGGCCCGCGGTGTGCACGGTGCCGGTGGGCTGCGCCGAGCCGTCGACGAACTCCACCTCGATGTCGATCTCCGGCCCGGACCTGGTGTCCACGATGACGTCGCACCGGTCGAAGTTGCCGTAGGCCGGGTCGAGTTCGGCGTCGCCGTACTTCGCCAGCGCGGCGGGCTTCGCGAGCGCGCAGGGGTCGGCGGTGCGCTGGTCGCCGAAGAGGGCCGCGGAGACGGAGCCGGCGGACGTGGGCGCCTTCGGCGCGGGGCGGCCCGAGGGCGCGGAACCGGGTGCGGCCGACGCCCCGCCCGAACCGCCGCTCGCCGCCCACACTCCGGCGGCCGCCGCCAGCACGACCACGGCCGCGGAGACCGCGACGACCGACCGCAGGTGGTCCCGTAGGAATCGGCCGGGACGCAAGGGGGTGGGGCGGAACAGGCCGGGACGGAACAGGCCGGGAGGAAAGCGGGCGGGCTCCGAACCGTCCTCCGCGGTACCGCTGCTGCGCTCCGTCGGCTCCAACGGGTCGGGAAGCGCGGGCAGTTCGGCGACCGGTCCGGCCGCCGCGCGCAGCAGCTCCAGCGCCTCGGCCGCGCTGGGCCGCGCGCCCGGGTCGCGGCGCAGCATCGCGGTCAGGGGCTCCCGCAACGGGCCCACGTCGGCGGTCAGTTCGACGTTCCGCCGGGATTCCGGGCCCGGCCGGTACGATCCCGCGCCCGGCGCACCCGGGGGCCGCGGCGGATCTCCGCTGATCAGGGCGTACACCATCGCGGCGAGCGAGAAGACGTCCGAGGCGGGCTCGGGCTGCCCGCGGACGACTTCGGGCGCGGCGTAGTCGGGGGTGTAGCCGATCGCGCTGTTCGGGGTGATCGTCTCCTTGCCGCCGACCCGGTACGCGGCGCCGAAGTCGGCGAGTTTCACGGTGCGGGGGCCGGTGGCCACGACGTTGCCCGGTTTGATGTCGCCGTGCACGATGCCCTCCGTGTGCAGGGCGATCAGCGCGTCCGCGATCTGCGCGCCGAGGTGGGCGGCGAGGTGCGGGGGCAGGGGCGGGCGGTGGTCCAGGCTGCCGCCGGGGGCGTACTCCATCACGAGGTAGGTGGTCGCGCGGTTGCGCCGGCCGACGCGGACGGCGTCGTGCAGGGTCACCACGTGGGGGTGGCTGAAACGGGCGAGGACGCGGGCTTCGGCGCGGAGCCGGTCGAAGCCGGTGGGGCTCTCGACGCCCAGGACCCTCTTCAGGACGACGTCCCGGCCCAGTTCCTCGTCGTGGGCGAGCCAGACTTCGCCCGAGCCGCCTCGGATCGGGCCTTTCGTCAGGCGGTAGCGCTCGCCGACCTTCGCACCCAGGCGCACTCGCGCCTCCCTCACCCGTCACGCATGACCCATCCGCCGCAGACAGTATGACCGTCCCCGACCCTCGGGGGTGGCTGGTTCTGTCGGTTCCGGGGGCACCTGGCGGTGGGGGGTCCTGGTGTGCCCCCGCTGGGGGTTCCCTGGGTGGGCCCGGCCTGGTTGGGGGCGGGCGGAGGCGGCAGGGTGGGGGCGAGGGCGTTCGGCTGGCCGGGGCGCCGGGATCGCGTGACCGTGGATGAGGGGGGCGGCCACGGTTCTGAGGGAGTGAGGGCATGACGCACTGGAACGACGCGGACCTGGAGAAGATCGGTACGGCCGGGGAGCTCGACCTGCGGTCCGAACGCGCCGACGGCACCCTGCGGGCACCGGTGACCATGTGGGTGGTGCGTGTGGGGGACCGCCTCTACGTGCGCTCGGTGAAGGGCACGGACGGCCCCTGGTACCGGGGCACGCGGTCCCGGCACGAGGGCCTCGTCGAGGCCGGAGGCGTACGGCGGCAGGTGGCGTTCCGCGACGCCGATCCCGGAGAGTACGCGGACGTGGACGCCGCGTATCGCACGAAGTACGGCCGCTACACGGGCATCGTCGAGCACGTCCTGACCGAGGGTGCCCGGACCGCCACGCTCGGGCTCGAACCGCGCTGACGCCCGACCCCGGCCGGCCGCCCCGCCGACCCCCGCACCGGATCACCCGGATCACCCGGATCACCCGGATCGCCCGGGACATCCCAGACACCGTGAGGAACACCTGCTCATGCGCGCCACACTGCTGTACGCGGCCGACGACATACGCGTCGAGGATGTCGCCGACCCCGAGATCAAGAACCCGACCGACGCGGTCGTACGGATCGTGCTGTCCTGCGTCTGCGGCAGCGACCTGTGGCCGTTCAAGTCGCTGCCGCCCACGGACAACCCCCGCCACATGGGGCACGAGTTCCTCGGTGTCGTGGTGGAGACCGGCTCCGAGGTGCGCGGGTTGCGGCCCGGCGACGTGGTCGTGGCGCCCTTCGTCTACGCCGACAACACCTGCGTGTACTGCCGGGAGGGGTTGCAGACCTCCTGCCTGCACGGCGGGCAGTGGGGCGTGAACGGTGTGGACGGCGGTCAGGGGCAGATCGCCCGCGTGCCGTACGCCGACGGGACCCTGGTCAGGCTGCCGGTCACGGAGGACTCGGAGCTGCTGCCGGACCTGCTGACGCTCTCCGACGTCCTTTGCACCGGATACCACGCGGCGCGCACCGCGGGGGTCGGGCGCGGTGACAGCGTCACCGTCGTCGGCGACGGCGCGGTGGGGCTGGCCGCGGTGATCTCCGCGAAGCTGCTGGGCGCCGAGCAGATCATTCTCATGGGGCGGCACAAGGCCCGCACCGACCTCGGGCGCGACTTCGGTGCCACCGAGGTGGTGGCCGAGCGGGGTGAGGCGGGCGTCGCCCGCGTGCGGGAGCTGACCCGGGGGGAGGGCACCCGCAAGGTGCTCGAATGCGTCGGGCTCAAGGACGCGATCGTGCAGAGTTTCGGGGTGGTGCGGGCCGGCGGCACCATCAGCCGGGTCGGTGCGCCGCAGTTCTCCGAAGTGCCTTTCGGGTTCCCCGACTTCATGCGCAACATCACGCTCACGGGTGGGGTGGCGCCCGCGCGGGCGTACATCGAGGAGCTGATGCCGCACGTGCTGGACGGCTCCATCACGCCCGGGCGGGTCTTCGACCGTACGGTCGGCCTGGAGGAGATCGCCGACGGGTACCGGGCGATGAACGACCGCGAGGCTCTGAAGGTGTTGGTCCGCCCCTGACCCCCCGGGGTGGGTGGTGCTGTCGGTTGAGGGACCACCTGGCGGTGGGGGCTGGTCGCGCCGTTCCCCGCGCCCGTTCGGGGCCGCGCCGTTCTCCCCCCGGAGCCACGCCTGGGCGCTACCCCCGCGCGCTCCTGGGGTGCGGGCGCGGGAGGGGTCCCGTTGGAGCGGCGGTAGGTAAAGGGGGTGGAGCGGAGCGGTCGGGACGGCGGAGGGGCTGACGGATGAGTGCGTCGCAGCACCTTGCCGTGGGGGCGCGGCCGGGGGAGTCGTCGTGGGCCGGGCGGGCGGACGGGGTGCGGCTGTTGAGCGTGTGGACGGAGCGGCGGCCTGGCCACGGGGAGGACGCGGAACCGTTGGTGCTGCACCATGTGCCCAGCGGGGCGGGGTTGTTGGCCGTGTTCGACGGGTCGGGCGGCTCGGGGGCGGCACCGGCCTGGCAGGGGGCGGACGGGCGGACGTACACCGGGGCGTGGGTGGGCGCCCGGGCGGCCAGGCTCGGCACCGAACGCTGGTTCCAGCGCCTGGTCGAGCACGGCGAACCCGACACCGCGGACCGGCTCGCCGAGCACCTGCGCGGCACCCTGCGCGCCGCGGCGCCCCCCGCCCGCGGCAAGATCACCGGCTCCATGCGGCGCGCCCTGCCCACCACGCTGTCCGCCGTGGCCTACCGCCTGGGCCCCGACCGGGTGAGCTGGCGCGCCCTGTGGGCCGGCGACTCCCGGTCGTACGCCCTGCTGCCCGGCAGCGGACTGCACGCGCTCACCCGGGACCACACCACCGAGGACGACGCGCTCGACCAGCTCCGCCAGGACCCGCCGATGACGAACGTGGTCTGCGCCGACCGCGACTTCACCGTCGACGCCCAACCTGCGTACGGGAGGCGGGAGTTCGCGCTGCCGTGCGTGCTGCTCTCCGGCACCGACGGCTTCTTCGGCTACGTGCACACGCCCGCGCTCTTCGAGTACCTGCTGCTGAGCACGCTCGGCCGGGCCGGGGACATGGCCGACTGGGCGGCGCGGCTGCGGACGGCGGTGCAGGCGTACACCGCCGACGACGCGTCGCTCGGTCTCGCCGCCTTGGGCTTCCCGGACTTCCGGGCGCTGCGCGAGGCGTTCCGCGAACGGTACCGGGCGGTGGTCGCGGCATACGTCGCCACCTTCCCCGAGCGGTACGCCGGGGATCGGGAGGCGGGCCGGGCGGGGGCCGAAGTGCCGGACGGGGGAGGCGGGTTCGGTGCGGGCACGGCCGGGTTCGACGCGCTGCGGCACTGGCAGGAGGAGACCTGGCGGGCGTACCGGCCCGGCTACGAGCGGTACATGCCGCCGCTGCCGCCCGTACTGCCCGCACAGCGGCCGGAGCGGCGCGAGGTGCCGCCGGCGGGGCCGGAGGCGGGCGCGTGAAGAGAGGCGACGTGGTCGGCGGCTACCTGGTCGCCACCGACCCGACCAACGCGGGCGGCGGCAAGTGCGTGTGGGCGTTCGCCGAGAAGGACGGCGGGCAGTACTTCCTCAAGCGGTTCCTGGAGCCCAAGCGGCCCCGGGAGGGCGGCGGCGGGAGCGCGGAGAGCCGCCGTATCCGGATGGAGACCTGCCGGCACTTCGAGGCGCGGCACCGGGCCGTGATGGAACTGCTGCGGCCGGACGCCCCGGGCGCGGGCAACCTGGTGCTCGCCACCGACTTCTTCCACCAGGGCAGCACCTACTACAAGGTCACCGAGCGGATCGACACCAGCACCCTGGACCACCCGCACACCCTCGATCCGCACCAACTGGCCGTACTGCTGAAGACGTTGGGCGCCAGCGTGCGCATGCTGCACGGCATCGGCGTGGTGCACGGCGACCTCAAGCCCGCCAACGTGCTGGTCCGGAAGCGTGCCGAAACCGCCTTCCACACCGCCAAGTTGATCGACTTCGACGACGCCTACGTGGCCGGGGAGCCGCCGGGCCGCGAGGAGATCGCCGGCGACTCGCTCTACGGTGCCCCGGAGTGGCGGCGCTACGTCCAGGGCGCCGCGTCGGTCGACGGCGCCGACCTCACCACGGCGGTCGACGTGTTCGCGCTCGGTCTGATCACCCACCTCTGGCTGACCGGCGAACTCCCCGGCTACGGCGAGCGGTTCGGCTCGCCGGCCGACGCGGTGAACTCCGGTGAGCCGCTGGCGTACGACCCCCGGCTGAGCACCCCGATGCGGCGCCTGGTCAAGGCGATGGCCGCGCGGGAGCCGGGGGACCGGCCCAGCGCGGAGGAGTTCCTCGCGGCGCTGCGGGACCCCGGGGTGTGCGCGCTGGGCGAGCCGCACCGGGAGAGCCGGCTGCGGGTCAACCTGCCGGACAGGTCATCCGACCGGCCCGCAGAAGGGCCCGCTGGCAGGTCTGCCGGCAACTCGCCTGATACGTCTGCCGGTTCGCCCGCCGGTCTTCCTCGCGACGCTTCTTCGGACCCGGACCCGGACCCGGACCCGGGACCGGGCGCGCCTGCCGCCGACCGTACCGGGCCGCCGTCCGTGCCGCCCGCCCCCGCCCCCGCACCCACCCGGTCCCGGGTCCGGATCAACCTCGGTGGCCGCGCCGGCCGCCGCCCCACCACCCCTGAGCCGAGGAAGGACCCATGAGCGCGGAGATCGAGAAGTACCGCGGGAACCTGCAGTACGCCGTCGACATCGTGATGTGCATCGACATCACCGGCAGCATGAACCCGGTGCTGGACGCCGTGAAGGAGAGCTCGCTCCGCTTCCACCAGCGGCTGCACGGGATGATGGCGAGCAAGGGCAAGGAGATCAGCCAACTGCGCCTGCGGGTGGTGGCGTTCCGCGACTTCGGCGACAACCCGGACGACGCGATCGAGCAGACCGGCTTCCTGCGGCTGCCCGAACAGGCGGCCGAGTTCGAGCGGTTCGTCCGCGGGCTGCGCGCCACCGGCGGCGGCGACTACCCCGAGTCCGGCCTCGAAGCCCTCGCGCTCGCGGTCAACTCGCCCTGGGAGAAGGGGCTTGACCGGCGCCGGCACGTGATCGTGGTCTTCACCGACGCGCCCGCGCACCCGTTGGGCACCGTCGGCGCCGGCACGCAGACGTATCCGCGCGACATCCCGGCGAGCCTGGACGAGCTGTTCGAGCAGTGGGGTTACGCGCGCAGCCAGATGGCGGTGATGGAGCAGTCGGCGAAGCGGCTGGTGCTCTTCGCGCCGGAGGAGGAGCCCTGGAAGGAGGCCATCGGCGAGGAGTGGGACCTCACGCTGCACTTCCCGTCGAAAGCGGGCGAGGGGCTGGAGGAGTTCGAGATGGACGAGATCATCGAGACGATCGCGAACAGCCTGTGAGGTTGCAGGGCGTGGACGCGCTGCTCACCGCGGGGCAGCGGCTGGAGTTCCGGTGGGCCGGCGGCAACCAGCTGTCGATGGCGCCCGAGGCATGCGTCGCGGTCTACGGGCACCCGTTCGGCCGCGAGGGCGGACTGCGGCTGGTGTTCCGCTTCCGGCCCGGTGACGCGGGGCCCAACGACGGGCACGTCACGGTCTCCGCCGTGATCGGACCCGAACACGCCGAGGACGCCTGGCGGTTCGTGCAGACGCTGGTGGGTGTCTACGGAATCGAGGACGCCGCCTGGACCGACGGCAGCAAGGTGGTGGCCGAACGGCCCGCCCGGATACCGCCGGACGACCCGGACTGGCTGGCCGCCCCCGCCTCCCCGCCCACCGAGGCGCTGCTGTGCTGGGTGACCCGGCGCCTCACCGACGCGGACGTGTGAGATGCCGCCGGACGGGCCAGGTGAGCCGGGTGAGCCGGGTATCCCGGGTTCGTCGGGTGGGCGGTCCGGCCGGCCCGGGAGGTGCGGCCGGGTCCCGGGCCGGCCGCCGGTGTGCCCGGGACCGCGGTGGCCCGCCCCCGGCCGGGTGCCGTCGGGGCCGTGGCCGCGCTGCCGTACGGGCGGATCGTTCCCGGTGGGCTGCCGGTGGCGCGGGGGACGGAGGCGCGCGTGACCGGGCCGACCTGGCGGTGCGCGGCGTGCGACACGTACAACGGCGCCGCCGCGGCCGTGTGCGACATCTGCGGCACCGAACGCAGCGAGCGTACGGAGGCGCCCGCCGCTCCAGCGGCCCCCGCGGCCCCGGCGGCCGCGACTGGACGGGGGTCTGGCGCGGCCGCCGGTTCGAAGGGTGGGCCCAAGGGCGGGTCCAAGGGCGCCGCGAAGCGCAAGGGGACCGGGCCCCGGCCCGCCGAGAAGAGCGGCTCGGGCGGTTCCGGGCGGACCGCCCGCGACCCGGGCGGCGTCCTCGGGGAGCCGTCCGACGAGGTGCTGCGCCGGGTCGGCTGGCCGCCGGGGCTCCGGGCCACGCCCGACATGGTCCGGCTGCTGCCCGACCTCTTCCACCCGGACGGCACCCCGAAGGCCGATCTGGTGACCGGCGTCCCCGGTCTCGCGGACGCGCTCGAACGTCCCAAGCCGAGCCGCCCCGCCACGCTGAGCCCGCGCCCCGGCGCGCCCCGCTCCGGATCGGGCCGCAAGCCACCCCGTACCCCGTCTCGCACCACTGCGCGCACCCCGGCCCGTACCGCCGGCTCGCGCACCGCCGCCGAGGGGGCGGAACGGCCCGCGCCGAGCACCAAGGACGAGGTGATCGGCTGCGGGTGCCTGCTGCTGGTCGTGGCGGCGGTGGTCACGGGGATCGTGCTGCTGGTCTCGCACTGGGACGCGATGTTCGGTGGGTCCGGGTCCGGGTCCGGGTCGGGGTCGGGGTACGGCTCCCCGGTGCCGTCCGACGCGGCCGCGAGTACGGCCGCGAGCACGTCCGCGGGGGAGCCCGCGAAGGCCACCGCCACCGCCACCGTCCGGGCCGGCACCGTCTGCCCGGAGGTGCTGCTCGAAGTGCTTCCGGCGAAGTACCGCGAGGGCACCGAACTGCTCGCGGTGTACCGGCGCACGGACGGGGCGGAGGAGTACGCCTTCTGCCACACCTCCGGCGGCGACTTCTACTTCAACGACCGCCCGCCCGGCCCGTCGGGCACCATCGAGGGCGCCAGCGCGGCGAAGCGGATCACCGGCGGCTTCGACGTGCCCGTCGACGGGACCGGCGCGACGGGCAGCGTCGACTACCGCTTCGTGTCCGGGAAGTTGACCGCGTACGAGGGCGGCAAGGCGACGTGGAGCGCGTCGTACGTCTCGAAGTCGGCGCTGTGAGCCGCCCGGACGCACGGCGGAGAGGGGCAGAGCGGGTCGGAGAGCACCGGCCGTACGGCGGCGCGGTGCGGCCCGACCGCCAACGGGCTTACGGTCAGCGGGCGTTGACGGGCGCGGGCGCGCTTTCGGCGTTGGCGTCGGCGTTGGCATCGACACCGACACCGACACCGGCATCGGCATGGGCATCCGCGAGGAACTTGCGAGCCACCGCACCGTTGTACTTGGCGAACATCGCGCCCAGCGTGTGCAGTTCCTCCTCGGTCCAGCCGCCGAGCAGGTCGGCCAGGCTCTCCGCGCGGGCGGTGCGGACCGCGTCCATGCGGCGCAGCCCGGCGGCGGTCGGCGTGATGATGCTGCGCCGGCGGTCGGTGGCGGCCGCCGCGCGCTCGACCAGGCCCTGCCGGCACAGCGCCGAGACCTGCCGTCCCGCGGTGGACGGATCGAGGCCGAGCGAGGCGGCCAGCGTGTTGATGTCCTGCGGCCCGACCTCGGAGAGCGTGCGCAGCAGCAGGTACTCCGCCCGGTCCAGATCGTCGTGGATGTCGGTGCGGCGGTAGAACATCTCGAAGTTGCGCACCAGCACCGCGGTCTGGCGTTCGATCACGTCAAGCGCCTCAAGGCTGCCGTCCACGCTCACGGGTCTCGCTCCAATACCGGTACGATGCATGTTAATATCGGCATTATACCGATGATTCTCGGTGGCCCGGGGAGCGCACGGCGGGGAGCCGTGACAGGGCCCGACCAGGGCAGCGTAGGGCAGGACGGACGCCGGAACCGGGGCGTCGCCTGCGCCACCTGCATCACCTGCGCCACCGGCGAGTACGGCTGGACCGACGGCCGCGGGCACCGCGCGAACCGCGGAACCCGCGTGGCACCCGTGCGGTGCCCGCGGTGGGTGCGGGCACCGACGGCAGCGAGGGCACGGCGAGAGGGGCACTGGACACGTATGGCGGCTACCGGCTGGATATCCGAGACGTGGGACCGTGTGGTCGGCTCCGACCCGGGACTTCAGCGGCTGCGCTCCGCGCTGTCCGCCGCGGTCGCGATGAGCACGACGCTCGGCATCGAGTACGTGTACGGCCGGGTCACCGACCGCGGACCGCAGGGCACCCTCGTGGTGATGCTGCTCGGCACCATGATGGCGATGATGGGCTCGATGGCGCTGGGCGACGCCGCCGGAGCCCGGCGGAAGATCGCCACCGCCGTGTTCTTCCCGGTCGCGCTCGGCGCCGGCATGACCGTCGGGGTCTGCGTGGCCAAGCACACCGACACCAAGCTCGCGGTCTTCGTCGCCGTGATGTTCGTGGCCGTCTTCATCCGCAGATTCGGCATGCCGTTCTTCTTCTACGGCTTCATGATCTGGATGGGCTACTTCTTCGCGTCCTTCCTCGGCGCCACCTTCGCCCAACTCCCCTCCCTGCTGATCGCGGTCGCCATCGCCGCCGCCTGGGTGCTGCTGCTGATGACGACGGTGCTGCGTACGCACGCGCAGCGCACCCTGGCCCGGGTCCGGCGGGCGTTCGGCGCCCGGGCCCGCTCGGTCGCCCGGGTCTGCGCCGACCTGCTGGAGGCCGACCCGCGGGACGCGCGCCGGCTGGCCCGGCTGCGCCGCAAGCTGCACTCGCGGCAGCTCCGGCTGGCCGAGACCGCGCTGGTGATAGAGGGCTGGTCGGGCACGCCGGGCGCGATCCCGCAGGGCTTCTCGGCCGCGACCGTACGGCGCCGGGTGCTCGACGCCCATCTCGCGATCGACGCGCTGGCCACCGCCGCTGACGCGATGGCCGGGACCGACGCGCGGCACATCGCGGACGCGGCGAGGATCGCCGATCATCTGGCCGGCAGCGACTATGACGCGGCCGGGCGGGCCGCGCGCAGGCTTATCGACCGGTACGACGAGGCGGGCCGGACCGACCCGGCCCCGGCCCCCGCGCCGGCCCCGTTCCCGGCCTCGGCCCCTGCGTCGGCCCCGGACTCGGCCTCGGCGGCGAACCGGTCCGCGCTGCGGGACGTCGACTGCCTCGCCCACCATCTGGCCACCGCCGCCTGGGAGTTCACCACGCTCACCGGGCAGGCCGGGGTGCCCGACACGGCCGTCGACGGCGAGGAGGTCTTCGAACCCGCGGTCACGCTCGCGATGGGGGCGCTGCCCGGGTCCGCCGCCGTGGCCTTCTCGGTCAGCGCGCGCAGCCGCTGGAACCCGCTCGGCAAGCTCTCGCTCACCACCCGGCAGGCGGTCCAGGTCGCGGTCGCGGGCACCCTCGCGATCCTCGTCGGGCGCGAGCTGTCGCAGGCCCGCTACTACTGGGCGGTGATCGCGACGTTCATCGCCTTCACCGGCACCGCGACCCGCTCCGAGACGTTCATCAAGGCGAGCAACCGCGTGGTCGGCACGCTGGTCGGGCTCGGCGCGGGCATCGGCCTCGCCCACCTCACCGCGGGGCACACCTACTGGATCATCACGGTCATCATCCTCAGCATGTCCTGCGGGTTCTACCTGGTGAGCATCTCCTACGCGGCCATGATCTTCTTCGTCACGATCATGGTCTCCCAGCTCTACAGCGAACTGCACGAGTTCACCGCCGGGTTGCTGATGCTGCGGCTGGAGGAGACCGCGATAGGGGCGGCGATCGGGATCGGCGTCGCGCTGGTCGTCCTGCCGACCAGCACCCGGGACACCGTCTACAGCGCACGGGTCGGCTACTACACCGCGCTCGGCGAGCTGTTGCGGGCCTGCGCGGCGCAACTCGCGGGCGAGCCGGCCGCGGAGGCGCCCGGACTGGACGCGCAGGTACGGGTGGTCGACCACCGGCTTCAGCAACTCGCGCTGGTGGCAAGGCCGTTGACCAGGCCGCTGGTCTGGGGGAACGACCCCCGGGTGATGCGGCACCGGCTCACGCTCTACGCCGCCGTCACCCGGCAGATCAGGGCGCTCGCGGTCGGACCGCGGCGTGCCCCCGGGTTGCCGCCGGCGCCGCACCTCGCCGCCGCCGCGCGGGCGCTCGCCGACGCCGCGACCGCGCTCGCGCTCGCGCCGAGTCCGCAGAGCCGGCCGGCCGCGGAGGTGGAGCGGGCGCTTCGGGCCGCCGACGCCGCCATGCTCGCGGCTCGGCCCGCACCCGGGACCGTACTTCCCGCGGTGACCCGGCCGTTGCTCCGCCTGCGCCAGCTGCTGCGCGAACTCGCGGTCCAGGGGCCCGCCCCCGAAACCCCCGGGTCCGCCGCCCCCACCTCGCGCATCGTCGCCGCCAGCGACGGCTCCACCCCCTCCCGTCCTGTCGGCCCCCGGAGCACGATCCGTTAGGACGGCGCGGCGCCTCGCGGCCCCTGGGCCCGGCGACTCCTTCCGCGCACCGCCGACGACGGACTGCCGCGAGGACGCACGGGAAGATGGCGCACGGCTCTGTTACGGGTGAGCCGGTGTGGTCATAATGCGAAATATGAGCTCGGTGATCACCGTGGTGTCGGTCGCATTGGTGATCGCGGGCGCCGCGGCGGCGCTGTTCTGGCTGGTGCGGGGGCGAAGGGGGTTCGGCACGCCCGCGGACCGGGCGGCGTTCGCGACGTTGCACCAGGCGTCACTGGCGGCGCCGCCCCTGCGGGACGGCCTGAACGCGGACTCCGCGAAGCGGGCGGCGCGCCATCTGAGGGAACTGCTGGGCACGCCGGCGCTGGCAGTGGTGGGGGAGGAGACCCTCCTCGCGTGGGAGGGCCCGGGGCGCAGGCACGCGGCTCAGGCGGTCGCGCACGCGAAGGACGCGATGGACGCCGGCCGTCCGTGGGTGGTGCCCGCGGAGGCGATCGCGTGCGAGGACCTGGACTGCCCGGTGCGCAGCGCCGTGGTGGTGCCGCTGGTGGTGGACGGCCTGGTGGTGGGGGCGCTGTCGGTGTACGCGCGGCAGGTGTCGGCGGGGCTGGTCCGGGCCGCGGGCGAGGTCGCGCACTGGATGATCTCGCAGCTCGAACTCGCCGAGCTGGACCGGTCCAGAACCCGGGTGATCGAGGCGGAGTTGAAGGCGCTGCGCGCGCAGATCTCCCCGCACTTCGTCTACAACTCGCTCACCGCGATCGCGTCCTTCGTCCGCACCGACCCGGACCAGGCCCGCGAACTGCTGCTGGAGTTCGCCGAGTTGACCCGGTACAGCCTGCGCCGGCACGGCGAGTTCAGCACCCTCGCCGAGGAGTTGCACTCGGTGGACCGCTATCTGCGCCTGGAGCGCGCCCGGTTCGGCGCGCGGCTGCGGGTGGACCTGCTGATCGCCCCCGAAGTGCTGCCGGTGGCGGTGCCGTTCCTCTGCCTGCAGCCGCTGGTGGAGAACGCGGTGCGGCACGGCCTCGGCCCGAAGGCCAGTTCGGGCCGGATCACGATCCGGGCCGAGGACGCCGGTGCGGAGTGCCGGATCAGTGTGGAGGACGACGGCGTGGGCATGGACCCTGAGCAGGTGCGCGCACAGCTCGCCGGGAAGGCCGGCGGGGACTCGCTGGGCCTGGGCAATGTGGACGAACGGCTGCGCGCGGTGTTCGGCGACGAGTACGGGTTGGTGGTGGAGACCGCACGGGGTGCGGGGACGAAGATCAACGTCAGGGTGCCCAAGTACCGGAACGGGGTGCACGCTTCGTGAGACCGCTGCAGGTCCTCGCGGTGGACGACGAGCCGCCCGCGCTGGAGGAGTTGACGTATCTGCTGCGCGGCGACCGGCGGGTGGGCCGGGTGCTGGCGGCGGGCGGCAGCGAGGAGGCGCTGCGGCTGCTGGAGGACGGCAGCACCGACGCGGTCTTCCTGGACATCCGCATGCCCGGGCTGGACGGCCTGGACCTGATGCGCGTGCTCGGCCGGTTCGCACACCCGCCGGCGGTGGTGTTCGTCACCGCCTACGAGGACTTCGCGGTGTCGGCGTTCGCCCTCAACGCCTGCGACTACCTGCTCAAGCCGGTCGGCCCGCAGCGCCTGGCGGAGGCGGTACGGCGGGTGGCCGCGCTGATCGAGAGCGGCGGCACGGCCCCGGGCGCCCCCGGCTCACCCGTATCCGACCCGGCACCCGCGTCTCCGCCCGACCCCAACGCCCTTTCCGGGCAAGACCGTTCGGCCCCGGACCGGCTCATGCCGTCGGGCTGGCCGCCGCCCCCGGACCGATCCGTCCGGCAACCGGACCGGTCCGACGAGCGCATACCCGTCGAGGTGGGCGGCGTCACCCGCTTCGTCTCCCGCGACGAGGTGTCCTACGTCGAGGCCCAGGGCGACTACGTACGCCTGCACACGCGCGGCGGCGCGCCCCTGCTCCGTATCCCGCTGGCCGTGCTGGAGGAGCGCTGGGGCCCGCACGGATTCCTGCGCATACACCGGCGGTTCCTGGTGGCGCTCGGACACGTGGAGGAACTGCGCTCGGACGCCGGGCACTGGACGGTACGGGTGGCCGGCGGCGAACTCCCGGTCAGCAGGCGGCACTCGCGCGAGCTGCGGGACCTGCTGACCCGGTGGGCGCCGCGGCCCGGGCCGGGCGGCCGGCCGTGATCGGCGGCCACCAGCCGCAACCGCCGCCGCCCCGCCGCACCGCGGTGTCGGGCCCGCGCCGGCACCGCCCCGGCGGCTGGTCGGCGCGCGCCAGACCGGCCGACCTGCACGCGCAGCCCCGGCTCGGCCAGGTCTACGTACGCTCCCTCGTCCGCGACCAACTACGGCTCGCACTCGGCGTGTTGACGGTGCTCGCGGTCGTGCTCGGCGGGGTGCCCGCGGCGTTCGCGCTGCTGCCCGGGCTGCGCACCGCCGAGGTCTTCGGCTTCCGGCTGGCCTGGCTGCTGCTCGGGGTGGTGGCGTATCCGGTGCTGCTCGGGATGGCCTGGTTCCACGTCCGGCACGCGGAACGGGTGGAGCGGGACTTCACGGAGTTGCTGCGCGGGCCGGACCCGACGGTGGCTTCGCAGGAGCCGGATGGAGCCCAGAACTCCCTTGGTGGGCAGGCTGGTTCGGACGGAGTGGAGCCGCACTTCACGGAGCACGGGTCCGCCGCTTCCGGGTCTGCGGCTCCGGGCTCGGCCGCTCCAGGCTCCGCCGCTTCCGGGGCTGCGGCTCCAGACTCCGCCACTCCAGGCTCCACCGCTTCCGGGGCCGCCGCCCCCACCCCCGAGGGGCCCGGCCCGTCCGCTTCCCGACCCGGTGCCGGGTGAACCCCGCGCTCGGGCTCGCCGCGCTCGCCGCCGTACTCGTGGCGACCGTCGCCGTCGGCGTCTACGGGCTGCGGCTGTCCCGCGCCACCTCGGACTTCTACGTGGCCTCCCGCGAGGTCTCGCCGCTGTGGAACGCGAGCGCGATCAGCGGGGAGTACCTGTCGGCGGCGTCCTTCCTCGGCGTCGCGGGCCTGGTGATGGCGTACGGCGTGGACATGCTGGCGTACCCGGTCGGCTACGCGGCCGGCTATCTGGTCCTCCTGCTGCTGGTCGCGGCGCCGCTGCGGCGCTCGGGCGCGTACACGCTGCCGGACTTCGCCGAGGAGCGGCTCGGCTCCACCGCGGTGCGCCGGGTGGCGAGCGTGCTGGTCGCGGTGATCGCCTGGCTCTACCTGGCGCCCCAACTCCAGGGCGCGGGGCTCACGTTGCAGACGGTGACCGGGGCGCCCCGGTGGGCGGGCGCGGTCGTGGTCGCGGTCGCGGTGGTCGTCGTGTCGGCGGCGGGCGGCATGCGCAGCGTCACCCTCGTCCAGGGCCTGCACTTCTGGCTGAAGCTGATCGCGATCGCGGTGCCCGCGCTGTTCCTGGTGATGGCCTGGCGGACCGCCGGGTCGCCCGCGCTGACCGGGCCCGACGTGCCGCGCTTCCCGCACACCACGGTGGTGCGTATCCAGGACCCGGTGCGCTTCGACGTGCGCGCACCGGTGACGATCGCGGTCAGCGGCGGCCTGGACGGCAGGACGTACAAGGCCGAGGGCGCGCAGGCGGGTTCGGCCGTTGACGCGGGCTCGGGCGCTGACGTGGCTGCGGGCGGCGACGCAGGAGCGGGCACCGAGGAGGCCGGAAACCCCTCGGGCGGCGGCGACTTGGGGACCGGCGGCCGTACCCGGACCGTACGGCTCGCGGTCGGCGAGCACTCCGCCGCCGCCGGGGCGCGGCTCACCTTCCCCGCCGGGGTGCCCGTGCCGCACCAGGTGGGCCTCGCGCCCGCGACCGGCTCGCAGTGGGCCCGGCCGCTGTCCGGCGCGGGCGGCCGCGGGCACCCGCTGTACGCGGTGTACTCGATCCTGCTCGCCACCTTCCTCGGCACGATGGGCCTGCCGCACGTCCTCGTGCGCTTCTACACGAACCCGGACGGGCAGGCCGCGCGCCGTACGACGCTGCTGGTCCTGGTGCTGCTGAGCGTCTTCTACCTGCTGCCTCCGGTGTACGGGGCACTCGGCCGGGTGTTCGCGCCCCAACTCCTGCTCACCGGGCGGACCGACACCGCCGTTCTGGTGCTGCCGCAGATCGTGCAGGGCGGGGAGGCCGGGCGGTTGCTGGCCGCGCTGGCCACGGCGGGGGCCTTCGCCGCGTTCGTCTCCACCGCGTCGGGGCTGACGGTGTCGGTGGCCGCGGTGGTCTCGCAGGACCTGCTGCGCGGGTCGGCGCGCGGCTTCCGCTGGGCGTCCCTGGTGGCGGGCGTGCCCCCGCTGGTGATGGCGACGATGACGTCCGGGCTGCCGGTCGCCGACGCGATCGGGCTCGCGTTCGCGGTCGCCGCCTCCTCCTTCTGCCCGCTGCTGGTGCTCGGGATCTGGTGGCGCGGGCTCACCGACCGCGGCGCGCTGGCCGGGCTCGTCGCCGGGGGAGGGCTGGCCGCGGTGGCGGTCGTGGTCACCAGCGTCCGCGGCCCCGGGCACGGTTGGGGCGCCGCGCTCCTGGAGGAACCGGCCGCCTGGACGGTGCCGGTCGCCTTCGCGGTGATGGTGGTGGGCTCGCTCCTCACCCGCGGCCGCCTCTCGCCCGCCGCCGTGGACCGGGTGATGCTGCGCATGCATCTGCCCGAGGAGGTCACCGGCCCTGAGCCGCCGCCGGTGGGTAGCCCCAGCCCCGCAGGCGCGGGTGAACCGTAGGCCGGAGAACCGTCTTTCCTCCCGGGAAGCGCCGACCGCAGGTCTACAGGTCTTTAGGTCCACCGGAAAGCGGTCACGCGGTCGGTGACGTAGGTGCGCAGATCGCGGGGGACCGCTGCCCGTGAGGGCGACGATGTCATCGGAGTGCCAAGCGGCGTCTCCCTCGGGCGAGCAGCCAGAAGAGCTGGGCGCGTTGGAGGCCGGCGACCTGCTCGGGGAGCCCCGCCTCGATCATTCCTTCGCCGTGCCCGTCGGGCGTCACCCCGCGGTACGCGATCGCCCGGCCCAGGGCGCGGGTCAGCTCGGCCGCCACGTCGGCGTGGGCGACGGGTCCCGGACCCGTCAGCAGGGAGGTGCGCTCCGCGTGGCCGGCGGGAGCGGCTGCCACGGCCGCGAAGCAGGCGTGCTCACCGCCCCGATCCCCGGCTGGTCCACGGCCCACGCGGACCGTTGCGCACGGCCCGCGCCGCGTACGATGCCCGGCCGGCCGAGGCCGCCCGGCGCGGACGTAATGGCCCGGCGCCGACCCGCACCTGGCGTGCGGCCCTGGCCAGTGCCGTGACCGGATGGTCCACCGTGATCGGAAGGCGGCTCGCGGGACGAGCGCACGCGAAACGGCTGGTATTACTGGGGGCATGCAGGAAGAGACCGCTCGCTCCGCGATCGACACGTTCATCTCGGCGTTCAACGCCTCGGACGACAACTATGTGACCGCCCTGCTCTCCCAGGCCCTGACCTCAGACGTGGTCTTCTGGGGGCCGTTGGGCCGCAGCGAAGGAATCGCGGCGGTCGAGCGGTTCGTGCTGGACATCCGGCGCCACCCGGCGGGGACCGGCACGATGGTGCGCTGCTCAGCGGTGGACATGCCTGACGAGTGGGCCCGGTACCAGTGGGTCTTCACCATGCCGGACGGAGGCCCCCGCCTCGCGGGAACGGACGTCGTCCATCTGCGGCGGAGTCTCATCGACCAGGTCATCGTCTTCGCGGGGGAGATCGAGCCGTCCGCCCCCTGAGCCGTCCTTCTGTCGCTGTGCTGCTCCTGAACCGGCCCCCTTCGGTGCACGGGGGCCGCGGTTCGCGGTTGGTCAGGGTGCGGTGTTGAGTGGGGCGTCCGCCCCAGCAGATGCCTTTTTCGCCGCGGGGGCGGGCACGTTCCTCGCGTGGGGCGGCGAGTACGTCGGGGTGGCGGGCGTTGCTGTTGCGCCGGCGCAGGTAGCGGTGAGGTGCCTGGGTTCGCGCGGGGTGGCTGCGGTGGTGGGAGCCGGCCGGGGTGAACTGCGCAGCGGACCGAAGTGGGCCTCGGTCCCTCCTGGTCGGGTCGGTCCGCGTACACGGACAGGCCCGGCCACCGCGCCTCCAGCGATCGGATCGGACGTCACCGCACTAGACGAGCGCGGTGCGCAGTTCCTGGGCCACGGTCGGCGCCGTGTCCGCGATCGTGTCGCACAGTGTCGAGGTGCGTTCGCGCACGAGCCCGCCGCGGTACGCCGTCGGCAGCGCCTCCCACACCCCTGCCGCCTTCTCGGCCGCATGAGCGGGGTCGCCCTCGGTGCTCATGCACGTCGCCCTGTCGATGTCCAGCAGGGCGCGGGTCATCACGGACGGCGCTCGGGTCAGCCCGAGGGCGGCATCCTGTTCGTCGTAAGCCTCTTGCGTATTCCCCAACAGGGTGAACGCCTGCGAGAGGTGGACGTGGTGCTTCTGCATCGGATAGCCGAACCAGGTGTCGGCCGTCTCCGCCCCCTCCAGTTGCTCGGCGATGGTGCGCGTGGCGGCCACCTCGCGCAACGCGCCCTGTCGGTCGCCGTTCGAGGCGAGCGCCCTCGCGGTGACCGCGGCGGCGAGCGCCGCCGACGCGGAAGGAGCCCGGCCGGCCGCGGCTCCGGCCCGACGCGCAAGGTCGGCGGCGGCTTCAGGGGCACCGTAGTTGAGCGGGACCATCGCGTGCCGCGCAAGCGCCCAGGCGAGCATGTGGCGGTCGCCGGACTCCTGGGCCGCCCGTTCGGCGGTGGTGAACCAGCGATGAGCTTCGCGTTGGTCCCCACGGTCATGCTGGATGATCGCCACCAGGCCGACGATCCCGGCCGCGATACGGGCCAGGTGGGTACGGGTGGCCGCCGTGTGCGGACGATTCAGCACCGCCCGCAACAGGTCGAGGTCGCCGCGCATCTGGCCGAGCACCACCGCGGGTGCGCGACCACGGTAGCCGCCGCGGTGCCGCTCGAACGCGCCCTCCAGGTAGGCGAGATCACCGGCGTCCGAGCCGGAGAGCGCGGAGTCGATGCCCTGACGCGCTTCGGCGATCTCCGCCAGCGTGCCCGACCCGGCCGTAGCCGTGGCGACCACTCCGAGGAACCGTCGTCTGTCCACTTCAGTGCCCTCCGCTCCGCCGATGGCCGCACCCGCCAGACCGTCACCGTCAACGGTAAGGGCCATTGTCCGCCGGTGGACAGCGCGCACGGGCGGTGCGATTCCGCGTCCGGGCCAAGCCGCACCTGTCCGATCACGCGTGTACTCGGCGGCGCGTTCCAGTTCAGCAAGAGGCGTATCCAGTGCGCGGGCCAGGTCATGAACTCCCCCTTGTGGCTCGGTCAGGAAGGGCCCGGGCGGCACCGCACCCTCTCCGTTCATGTGTGCGGGCAGGCCCGATGACTCCGGTTCGCGTCCGGACAAGGGGACATGGCGCCTCGGCCGCGCGGAATTCCCGTGGTCCCCGGGGGCATGGCACCAGCACGACCGTCACCGTGGAGAGGCATTCCGTATGGCCGGCAGCGTGCGACAACGCCCTCACGCCCACCCAATCCATGACCTTCCTCCGGGCCGCGCTGGAGGAGCACACCGCGGAGGAACGCCTCATTGCGAGGTGACGGGAAAGAGCCCGCCGTGACCGTTCGGCGCGTGAGGGGGACCGTCCACCGAGTGGAGGGGACCGCTGGGCGAACGGCTGGGTGTGAGGCAGGTCACGTGGCCGAGATTCGTCCTAGCGTGAAGCGGGGGCCGGGAACGGCCCCTGGGCACCCGGCCGCAGGGCCGCGCGCCCTCGCCTACCGCTGCCTTCCTCGACGAGGAGGAACCCCGCAGATGAGCATCCCCGCCCCGACCTCAGCAGAAGCCACGCCGGCACCCGCACCCGCGTCCGCCGCCGCGGACACGATCGCCGACCCCGGACCGCTCGGGCTGGCCGGTTTCGCGTCCACCACGTTCGTGCTCAGCTCCTTCAACGCGCACCTGATCGACCAGAACCTGCTCACCGTGGTGCTGCCGCTCGCGCTGTTCTACGGCGGCCTGATACAACTCCTCGCCGGCATGTGGGAGTTCCGTAAGGGCAACACCTTCGGGGCGACCGCGTTCGCGTCGTACGGCGCGTTCTGGCTGTCGTACGCGGCCTACGTGAAGTTCGTGGTCGGCACGCTGCCGCCGGACACCGCGCACCAGGCCACCGGCCTGTACCTGCTGGTCTGGGCCGTGTTCACGGTCTACATGACGGCCGCCGCGCTGCGCACCAACGCGGCGCTGCTCGCGGTGTTCGTGGCGCTGTCCGCGACCTTCATCGTGCTGGCCGTCGGGGAGTTCGCGACGAGCGTCACCGTCACCAAGGTCGGCGGCTGGATCGGCCTGGTCACCGCGGTGTTCGCCTGGTACGCGTCGTTCGCCGTCGTCACCAACTCGACGTGGAAGCGCCCGGTGATCCCGCTCGGCCCGCTCACCGGAGCCGCGCTCGGCCGCCGGGGCGGACCGGTCGAGGAGCCGCACGCATGAGTGGCGAGACCCTCTCCAACCTCATGTCCGAGGACCGCCGGTTCCCCCCGCCGGCGGCCCTCGCCGCTGAGGCCAACGTCACCGCCGAGGCGTACGACCGGGCCGCCGCCGACGGCGAGGCGTTCTGGGCCGAGGCGGCCGGCCGGCTGGACTGGGCCGCGCCCTGGCGGCAGGTGCGCGACTGGAGCGACCCGCCGTTCGCCCGCTGGTTCGTCGGCGGCCGGCTCAACGCGGCCCACAACTGCGTCGATCGGCACGTCGAGGCCGGCAACGGCGGCCGGGTGGCGTTCCATTGGGAAGGTGAGCCGGGCGACACCCGCACCCTCACCTACGCCGACCTGAAGGATGAGGTCTGCCGGGCCGCCAACGCGCTTGAGGCGCTGGGCGTCCAGTCCGGCGACCGGATCGCGATCTACATGCCGATGATCCCCGAGACGGTCGTGGCGATGCTCGCCTGCGCCCGGATCGGCGCCCCGCACACCGTGGTCTTCGGCGGCTTCTCCGCCGACGCGCTGCGCGGCCGCATCCTCGACTGCGACGCCCACGTGGTGATCACCGCCGACGGCGGCTACCGCAAGGGCGCGCCGTCGGCGCTGAAGCCCGCGGTGGACGAGGCCGTGGCGCAGTGCCCGGACGTGCGCAACGTGCTGGTGGTGCGCAGGACCGGGCAGGACGTGGCCTGGACCGAGGACCGTGACGTGTGGTGGCACGACCTGGTCGACGCGCAGCCCGCGGAGCACACCCCGGAGGCGTTCGACGCCGAGCACCCGCTCTACATCATGTACACCTCCGGCACCACGGCCCGCCCCAAGGGCATCCTGCACACGACCGGCGGCTACCTCACCCAGGCCGCCTGGACGCACTGGGCGGTCTTCGACGTCAAGCCCGAGCGGGACGTCTACTGGACCGCCGCGGACATCGGCTGGGTCACCGGCCACTCGTACATCGTCTACGGCCCGCTCGCCAACGGCGTGACCTCGGTGCTGTACGAGGGGACCCCGGACACCCCGCACCAGGGCCGCTGGTGGGAGATCGTGCAGAAGTACGGCGTGACGATCCTGTACTGCGCGCCCACCGCGATCCGCACCTTCATGAAGTGGGGCGAGGAGATCCCGGCCCGCTTCGACCTGTCCTCGCTGCGGCTGCTCGGGTCGGTCGGCGAGCCGATCAACCCCGAGGCGTGGGTGTGGTACCGGCAGGCGATCGGCGGTGACCGCTGCCCGGTGGTCGACACCTGGTGGCAGACCGAGACCGGCGCGCAGATGATCAGCCCGCTGCCGGGGGTGAGCACCTGCAAACCCGGCAGCGCGCTGCGGCCGCTGCCCGGGATCTCCGCGGAGGTCGTCGACGACGCGGGCCGGCCGGTGCCCAACGGCTCCGGCGGCTACCTGGTGCTCACCCAGCCGTGGCCGTCGATGCTGCGCACCATCTGGGGCGACGAGCAGCGGTACATCGAGACGTACTGGTCGCGCTTCCCCGGGTACTACTTCGCGGGCGACGGCGCGAAGAAGGACGAGGACGGCGACATCTGGCTGCTGGGCCGGGTGGACGACGTCATGAACGTCTCCGGGCACCGGATCTCCACCACGGAGGTCGAGTCCGCGCTCGTCTCGCACCCGTACGTCGCCGAGGCGGCCGTGGTCGGCGCCGCCGACGCGACCACCGGGCAGGGCATCGTGGCGTTCGTGATCCTGCGCGGCGCGGGCGAGCGGGCCGCCGCCGAGGCCCAAGGGGACGATCTGGCAAAGGAGTTGCGCTCCCACGTGGCCAAGGAGATCGGGCCGATCGCCCGGCCCCGGCAACTCCTGGTGGTGGCCGAGCTGCCCAAGACCCGCTCGGGCAAGATCATGCGCCGCCTGCTGCGGGACATCGCGGAGAACCGCGCGCTGGGCGACGTCACCACGCTCACCGACTCCACCGTGATGGACGCGATCAGGGAGGGCCTGCCGGGCGGGGCCGCCGGCGGGGGAGACGAGGAGTAGCCCGCCCACCCGTCGCGCGGCGCGGTACGACCCGAGGGGGGCCGTACCGCGCCGCCGTCCGTCCCGGCCGCCGACGCTACGGTGAGCGGATGACGGACAGCGAGCGGCGAGCGGCCGAGAACGCGCGACCCGAGCGGCATCCGGAGCAGGGGACGGCGGAAGGGCCGGAACGGCCGCCCGAACGGCCCAGGCAGGCACCGGAGTTCGCGGACGGCCGCGCGTACGACCGTACGGACGGCTGCCCTTACGACGCGGTGCTCTGCGACTTCGACGGCGTCGTCCACCTGTGGGCGCCCGACGCGATGTCCTCGCTCGATCGCGCCCGTGGCCTGCCCGAAGGGACCATGGCCGGGGCCGCGTTCCGGCCCGCGCTGCTCGAACTCGCGATCACCGGCGCGATCACCGACGAGGAGTGGCGGGTGCGCGTCGCCGCCGACCTGGCCGCCGTCTGCGGTTCCACCGCCGCCACCGCGATGGTCGCGCAGTGGACCGCCGGCACCGGCCGCCTCGACCCCGAGGTGCTGGCGCTGCTCGCCGCCGTACGCCGCCGGGTCCCGGTGGTGCTGGTCTCCAACGCCACCACCCGGTTCGAGTCGTACCTGGCCGCCATCGGCCTCGCCGACGCCTTCGACGCCGTGCTCAACACCGCCCGGTTCGGCGCCGCCAAGCCCGATCCCCGGGTCTACGCCGCCGCTGCCGCGCTGGCCGGCGCCGACCCGCGCCGCTGCCTGTTCGTCGACGACACCGCCGGACACGTCGCTGCCGCCGAGGCCGCCGGGATGGCCGGCCTGCACTACGCGGGCGTCGACGGACTGCGCGCGGCGCTGCGCGCGACGGCCGCTCCCCGCTGACCGCCGACGCGACCCCGCCGACGCGACCCCGCCGAGCAGCGGTCGGACGTAATCCCAACTGCGTTCGGGAGAAAGCGTGTTGATGCTGTGCATATGAGTCGTGGCGAACGCCTGACAAGGATGCACCCTGTGTGAGCACAATGCTCGTATGAGTAGCGAGGAACAGGTCGAGCCGGACGGTCTGGTGATGCGGGTGCGACCGGTCGACCATCCGGTGGCGGCCGCGGAGGAAGCGGACGCGGCGGACGCCGCGCGCCGTTACGCGCACTACATCATCCGCGGCC